>VXWP01000071.1 GCA_009835325.1 Gemmatimonadota bacterium
GGGATGATGGTCGCGAGGGTGGCCGTCGCGAAGACTGTGGCCGCGAGGGGAAGCCGGACTGGGTCAAGGCCCGGCGCCGCGATCTCTCCGCCGAGGAGATTGCCGTCACCCGCCGACAGTACTGCGCGGCCATTGAACTGATCGACGACCAGGTGGGCCGGATCATTGAAGCGATTGAACGGCGGGGCATGCGGGAGAACACCGTGATCGTCTTCGCCAGCGACCACGGCGAGATGCTGGGCGATCACGGGCTGTACACCAAGTCGGTGCCCTACGAGGCGGCCCTGCGGGTGCCCCTGATCGCCGCCGGACCGGGCATACCGGGCGGGCGTACGTCCGACGCCCTCGTGGAACTGATCGATGTCAACCCTACACTGTGCGCGCTGGCGGGCCTGCCGGCCCAGGAAGGCCTCGACGCGCGAGACCTGGGACCGGTGCTTGTGGGGGAACGGACGACGCACCGGGAGGAAGCGGCCAGTGCACTGCGGGAGTTCAGGCTGATCCGGACCGCGGAACACAAGCTGGTGGCGCATCACACGGGCGAGGTCGAACTGTATGATCTGGTAAACGATCCGGACGAGTTAGATAACGTGGCGGACGAACAGCCGGAAAGGGTCGCGGCGCTGCAGAGACGGCTGCATCGACGATTTCACTTTCCGCCCTGACATTGCCACCTGGTACCGGCCGCGTCGCTCCGGCCATGACGGCAGCGCCGGCCGGGCCGCCCGGCTACTGATCCAGCTGCCTAGTGCAGATCGGGCCCGCCGTAGGGCGCTCCATCGGGCGCGACCTTTTGCGGTGAGACGATCTGCCGCCGGTCCGGGGTAAGGCGTTCCAGCAACTCGGGAGACGGCTGGTAACCGTGTCGGAAGTTGCCCCATGACGGTCCGTACCGGTAGACCACGATACGCCGGGTGCCCGCGTTCCGTCGCATGGCCGAACCGTGGGAGATACCGTCCACGAAGAGCAGCGCGTCACCGGCTTCCATGAACAGTTCCACCGACGCGGCGATACCTTCCACCGAGGCGCCCTTCGGCTTCATGGCGTGCCGGGCGAAATCGGGGTGGGTGAAGTTGGACTTGTGGCTGCCGGGGATGACCATGGTGGCGCCGTCGCCGGGTCCGATATCGGTCAGCGCGATCAGCACGTTGATCTGGCCGCACATGAACCGGCCGCCGTGGTAGCGGAATCCGTTACGCATGATGGGCGGGTATCCCCCGGAGTGCAGTCCGATCGCCTCGCCCGTCTCCCGGAAATTTGCGAAGTTCTCGTCGATGAACAGGGGCCCGTGGGCGTAGTCGAAGGTACCCTCCCCGCCCACGAAGTGCTTGATCCTGTCGATCCAGGAAGGATGGTCGATCAGCGCTTCGAACGGAGCGCCCGCCTCGTAGATCTGCTGCAGGTTCAGGCCGTCCACGGTGCCGTAGGTGTGGGCGTGGACGTAACCGTGCCATTCACCGGGAGACAGGGGCGGGATCGCGTCCAGACAGGCGTTCAGTTCCGCCACCTCGGCCTTCGTCAGGGCCTGCTCCAGGTGGAGGAAGCCCTGCAGGTCGAACAGGTAGATGTCCAGGTCGTCCGGTCTGGTCATAGGGTGGCGATGCCTCCAGGGGAATCGGGTTGATTTACGCGTGTTTATTCGTTATTCTCTTGACCGGAAATATAGCGGCCCCTCCGTCACGGCACAACCTTATTGACCCGGTGAAACCGGCACCGCCACCCGGGTATTCTGTCGTACTTTCGTTCTCCGAAGACCGGACAAGGCAACTGGTATGAAGGCTTCATCACCGCCCAATGTGCTGATCGTCCTGAGTGATCAACTGCGGCGGCAGGCCCTGTCCACCTACGGGGACCCAAACATCGTCACACCCCATGTCGACGCGCTTGCCGGCCGGGGCGTGCGCTTCGAGCGCGCCACCTCGACCTGCCCCATCTGCGTTCCCTTCCGCTTTACCCTCATGACGGGCCTGTACGCCCACGACCGGAAGGTCCCCGCAATCGAATACAGGATGTCTCCGGCGGAACGGACCCTGGCCGACGAGTTCAACGAGGCGGGCTACGAAACGATCTATACGGGGAAATGGCATCTCGACGGTGGCCACGGACGCATGGGATCCGCCGTGCAGTGCGGACGGACGCCCGTGAAGAAAGCCTACCGGGGCCGGTGGCGGAAATGGATGGGATTCGAGCTCAGGAACGGTCCCTTCGACACTTATTACTTCGAGGACGATGATCCGGTGCCCAGGCCGGTCGAAGGATACCAGACCGACGGACTCTTCGACCTCGCCATGGACTACCTCGAGCGCCGGGACCCGTCCCGTCCTTTCTGCATGGTGATCTCCGTCGAACCGCCGCATGATCCCTTCGAAGCGCCGGAGGCCCTGCAGCGCAGCTGGGAGGCAATGGACATCGTGCTGCCGCCCAACGTGGAGGCGGCCGACACCGAGGCCGCGGAACGGTTCATGCTCAACCGGAAGCGGTACTACGCCATGGTCGAGAACCTGGACTGGAACATGGGCCGCCTGGGCGCCTTCCTTCTGCGTACCGGGCTGCACGGGGAGACCGTTGTGCTGTTTATGGCGGACCATGGAGAGCTCGGCGGCGCCCATGGTCTTCGGGGAAAGCAGTGGCCCTACGAAGAGTCCACGGGGATTCCCCTCATCGTGGCGGACCCTCGTCACCCGGAACGGGCCGGTGCCGTGGTCGAGGACCCGGTCTCCACCGAGGATCTGTTCCCCACCATCCTGGGTCTCGCCGGGCTGAAGCCGAGAGACGCCCTGCCCGGCGAGAACCTGGCCCCGCTGATCAACGGCAGTGTCGGTCGCCTGGACAGGGAGGGCGTGATGCTGGAATTCGTGGCGGAGCAGCGGATGGGCGTCGCCTTCCACGACTGGGTGTGGCGCGGGTTCCGTACCGCCCGGTATAAATACACCGTACGCGGCGACAACCACGGCGGCACGCCCTGGCAGTTCTTCGACCTTGCAGCGGACCCATGGGAACAGCGGAATCTCGTGGAGGATCCGGCGTACAGGGCGGAGATCACGCGGCACCACGACCTGCTTCGGCAGCGGATGAAGGAAACCGATGATCACTTCGTCCTGCTTCCGGCATTCGGCAGAGAAGGACTGAACACCTGGGATTGAACACCCGGGATTGAACCGCACCGGCCCGTCCCCGGCGGCAGTGCCTGAACAACAAGGGAAATCGAAGCTTTCATGTCCCAGACCAGCAAGACCACCCCGCGGGCCGGCGAGTCCGGAAGCGGGGGCCTGGCAACCACATTGACCACCGGGCTCACCCGCAGGGCGCTGCTGATCGGCGTCTTCCTGTCCATTCTGCTGAACATCTGGACGATCCACGCGGGCTATATCTCCCAGTCGTCCTTCATCAGTCTGACTCACCTGCCCGTTTCCGCGCTGTTCCCCTTCCTGCTGGTGGTGCTGGGACTCAATCCCCTGCTGAAACGCTTCTGGCCGTCCAGGGTGCTTAACCGGAACGAACTGATCATCGTCTTCTTCCTGGTGTTCACCGCTTCGACCATTCCTGCCTGGCCCTTCAGTTCCTACTGGATCGGCGGTATTACGGGACCGTACTACAACGCCACCACGGAAAACCAGTGGGCGGAACTGTTCTTCCAGTACCTGCCCTCCTGGCTCATTGTCCAGGACGAACAGCAAGCCCTCACATGGTTTTTCGAGGGCATCCCGGACAGCCGCCCCCCGGTACTCGGTATGATCCGCGCTGCCTGGACGGTTCCGATGGTCTGGTGGATCACCTTCTTCCTCGCCATCTTCGTGGTCGGCGCATCGGCCATGGTCATGCTACGCAAGCAGTGGGTGGAACACGAGCGGCTGACCTTCCCCCTCGCCCAGATCCCGCTGATCATGATCGAGGAGCAAAAGGGCCGGGCGCTGCCGGCCGTGATGCAGTCGAAGCTGTTCTGGTACGCCTTCGGCATTACGCTGTTCATTTTCCTCTGGAACATCGTCGGTTTCTTCAACTGGGTCAGTCCGATCCCCCTCGGTCCACTGCATTTTTTTAACCTTGTGCTGGCGCGGTCGTTTCCCGCCATTCCCGTGAAATTCAATTTCCTGGTCGCGGGTGTCGGTTACTTCACCAACCTGAACGTCCTGTTCAGCATCTGGGTGTTTTTCGTCATCATGACGATTCAGCAGGGCATCATGACGCGCCTCGGCGTGCCCGGGGCCTTCGCCGTCGTCAAATCGCAGCATTCCGGCGGTTTTCTCATGTTTACCCTTTTCGCGCTGTGGTCCGCAAGGCGGCACCTGAAGGACGTCGTGATGAAGGCGCTGGGCAAGGCGCCCCACGTGGACGACTCCAGGGAGTTCTTCTCTTACCGAATGGCCGTGCTGGGCGTGCTGGGGGGCGTTACGTACATCGTCTGCTGGCTGTACGCGTCGGGCATGTCCCTCGGCATCATTGCCTTCATGATGGGCTCTCTCCTGATCATGTTCGTGGGCGTGACCCGCATCGTGGCGGAGACGGGCATCGTATTCCTGGACCTGCCCTTCGAGACCCACGACTTCACCGTGGCCGTCATCGGTTCCGGGAGCATCAGCACGCGGGACCTGACCAACCTGGCCATCGCCAATACATACGCCCGGAACTGGCGCACGCTCGGCATGTGCTCCATGGGGCACATTGCGAAGGTGGACGATGAACTGGGCGGCACCGGCAAGGGGTCCTTCAGGACGATCACCGCCGTGCTCGCGATGAGCATCGTCGTGGCGCTGGTCTTCACGCTGTACCTGGGATACAATCACGGCGGGGCTTCGCAGTTCTTCGAGCCTGCGTTCAACAACGGGACCAAGCTACCTTACGACAATCTGGTTAAATGGATCAACAACCGGGAGGCGATCACAGGCACCGAGTTCTGGTTCATGATGTTCGGCGGTTTGATCACTGCCCTGCTGATCCAGGCCCATCACCGGTTCACGTGGTGGTCGCTGCATCCCATCGGGTTCACCGTGGTCCTGACGCCGGGCATGGCCAGTTCGGCCTTCACCCTGTTCCTGGTCTGGTGCGTGAAGGCCCTGCTGCTGAAGATCGGCGGCATCCAGCTTTACCGGCAGGCCATACCCGCGGTGATGGGCATGCTCGTGGCCTTCGTGCTGGGCGTGTTTCTGTCCTACGTGGCGGACGTCACGTGGTTTCCGCGGGCCGGCCATCCCGTACAGAACTGGTAAACGGACGGTTGCCGGCCGGCTTCGGTTGACGGAGGTGTGACGTGTCGGAAGAAAAGGATCCCCAGGAAGTACTCGACCGTATCCTGGAAACGGATGGCCGATATCCCCGGCGGGCTTACCTCTTCGTCATGGAGGCGGTTTCCTTCACGGTGGAAAAACTGACTGTCCGCAGGCACATCACGGGGAAGGAACTCTCCCTCGGCATACGGGATCTGGCCCTCGAGCGGTTCGGCATCGCGGCGAAGCTGGTCTTCGACGAGTGGAACATCTCGAAAACCCGTCAGTTCGGCGATATCGTGTTCAATCTCGTCAACGAGGGACTACTGCGCAAGACCGAGGAAGACTCCATCGAAGACTTCGACGAGGTGTTCGATTTCGGCACCGCTTTCGAGACAGAGATCCAGATAGACTCCGAATCGAAACGTAGCTGATCTTACGACCGGCGGACCGCTCGACGTTGCCTCCTTCCGAATGTGGGCTTGGCGGGAGCGGTATCCTGCGCGGTCTCGTCTGCGGCCTGTTGCACCTCGTTGCGGGAATCCGAGGCTTTCGCGGCGTTTTCTGCCGGTTCCGTCACGGCATCCTTTCCGCCGCGGGCTGCCGGAGCGGCCTCCACCGGGACGGACCCGGCGTCCGATTGCACCGGCGATGGGTCCTTTTGCGAGACCGATTCGTCTTTCCTGGTGGATTCGTCTTTCCTGGCGGATTCGTCTTTCCTGGCGGATCTGCCCCGGGTCCGCCTGTGACCATTGCCTCGCGCGGCACCCCGGCTCGTCTGCCCGCCACGCTTGCCCCTGGCTGTTTCCTGCTGTTTCTCTGTAGCCGCGACTTCCTGATCGTCTTTAGCTGCGACCTGCTGGTCGTCTTTCGCCGCGACCTGCTGGTCGTCTTTGGCTGCGGCCTTCCGGTCGTCCTGGACCACGACCTTCCCCTCGTCTTTGGCTGCGACCTGCTGGTCGTCCCTGGCGGCGTCCTGCTGGTCGTTCTCGCCGCTGGCGGGAGTCGGCGCGCCGTTCGACTTCTGGCGCGTTCCGCGCCGGCCGCCGGATTGTCGGGACCTGCCCGATCCACGCTGCGAACGTCCCGAGCCGGATCTGCGAGATGAACGGGCTGCGGGTTGTTCCGTTTCGGCCGCCACGGTCTCGCCTCCGGCGTCGCCATTGGCCGCGGGCGGCAGCACCCGGTAATTGAGCCGGCCGGATGCGGCGGGCACCGATTTGAGCTTGTTGATCAGGCGCTTGGGAAATACCATGCGCGCGGTCGTCAATGGATTTCCCCACTGGCTGACGCGCAGGCTGCCGCCCAGGCTGACCAGCGCGTAGGCCGTATCGAAGTCGAGCCCCTTGTCCTGCGAGATCCATTTCACCATTTCCGTGATCGCCAGGCGTGCCGCCTGGTCTACCGTGGACGCGGACGTGATGGTGATCCACTCGCCCTTGGATTCGACCCGGGGCCAGGAGAACCGGCCGCCCGGCAGCGTGTCCACCCGCAGGGTGACTTCCGCTTCGACTTCCACGCCGGAACCGGCGATTTGTCCATCTCCCACGCAGGCCTTCACATCGCCCAGCGACAACAGGGCGCCGTTGACCTGCACGGGGAGGTAGACCCGGGACCCTGTCGTGATTTCCAGGGTGTCCATGTTCCCGCCGTGCCGGCCCGGGTAGAGGGTATCGATTTCCCCGTGCTTGGCCGCAACGCCCATGCTACCGATCACCGGGTGAAGCGGCAGCTTGAGCCGGTCATCCAGGTGAACCTGGTTTTCGTTGACTTCGAGGACGCGCACCTCCGGTCTTTCAATATCCTGACCGGGAACACCCGTCTCCGGCCGCACGGCGAAAACGCCGGTACCGGCCGTCGCGATCTGCTTGACCTGGATCGACAGCACATCGCCGATGCTGGCTTCTTCCACGTAGATCGGACCGGTTACGGGTATACCCCCGGACCGGTCGACATCTCCATGGGTTTTGGGTTCTTTCGTAAGAAGACCCCTGTAGCAGTCCTGCGTTTCCACTACGACGGTTTCGCCGCGGCTCACCGTGATAGCCGGTGAGACGTTCGGACCGAATACCTGGTGGACCCGGTCTCTGGTAACCCGTCTGGTCAGGACGGCCTGCTCCTTGCTTTCTGTCTTGGACGTTCGTGACGTCCTGGATGATCTGCGAAACAAAATAGATATAACCTCTCGTGAATGGGTTGGTGTATCCAACCGGAGCGGCTCAACCGAAGAGCTCGTCTCCGTAGGCGAATACGGCGGGCGTTCCTCCCGTGTGAAGGAATACGACGGAATCGTCCGTCTGGAACCGCCCCTCGCGGATGTGTATGGCCAGGCCGTCCATGGCCTTGGCCGTGTAAACCGGGTCGAGTACGATGCCCTCGGTCTGCGCCACCAGGCGCATGGTTTCGAGGCTGGTTCGCGACGGTTCGCCGAAATCCGGTTTGGCGAACGCGCAGGAGACATCGAAATCGTCCGGTGTGAAAGTGTGTTTCAGTCCGATGACCGAGGCGCATTCGTTGGCCACGGGCGCGAGACGTTCCTGCATCTCCCGGTCGTCTCCCACCCAGTAGTTGAGCCCGACGGCCTTGAAGCTGGCGGAGACGGCGCGCAGTCCGACGACCAGCCCTACGATGGTATGGGTCATGGAACTCGTATAGATGGCCCTTGGGGTTATGCTCCGCTGCGCGAGTTGTTCGCACAGTTCAAGGACGGCATCGACGTAGGCCACGGCACGCAGGATCGCGCCGTCGCTGCTCGTGTCGTATGCCTTCGACCCCTTGGATTCCAGCTCGTCGATCTGCTTTTTCAACTCGTCCTTCACGGTCAGGGGAAAGACGTACTTGATCTGGTCCGCCATGAGGTGGTTGAGCAGCAGGTTGCCGGAAACGGGATAGGATCGGTGGTCCCGCGGGATGACCACGATGGACTTCATGCCCAGCCGGGCGGCGGCCGCGGCGGTCTGCGCGGACTGGTTGGACTGGGAATCGGAGCCGTGGACCAGGTAGTCGCACCCGTTCTCGAGGGCGGGACCCAGCGAGTAGGTGAACTGGCGGGCCTTGTTTCCGCCCATGGCCAGCCCGGTCATGTCATCGCGTTTGATGAATATGCGGGGGCCCCCGAGGGCCTCCCCGAGGCGAGGACAGTCCTGTAGCGGAGTGGGCAGGTGGGCCACCGGCGCTCGGGTGAACCTGCCCAGAAGGTGACGCAGTTCCTGCGCGGCGTCACGGTCGTACAACTTCAATATGGCTGCTCCAGCAGGCGAGAGGCCGGGTTCCCCGCGGAAATCATCCCAACAGGAATCATCCCAACGGGGTTCTTCCGGCGCGTTCGCCTAATGTCCGAATGCAGCGCCTTCGATCCTGGGGTCAGGGGCGCCCAGGCGATCGCCGGTTTCGGGGTCCACCATGATGCTGTGGCCGTCTCCCTGGCGGTATGAACCGCCTCCCCATCCGCGGCTGCTGAGATTGTGCCCCTTCGTCTTCATGGCGTCGACGACGTCGGTCCCCACTCCGCCTTCCACGCGTAGGAAGTCCGGGAACCACTGGTGGTGGATGCGCGGCGCGTCGACTGCTTCCTGGATGTTCATGCCGTGATCGACGACATTCAGGATCAGCTGCATGGTCGTATTGATGATCGTGCGTCCCCCGGGGCTGCCCACTACCAGGTACAGTTCGCCGTTGCGCGTAACGATGGTCGGCGACATCGAACTCAGCATCCGCTTGTTCGGTTCGATGAGGTTCGGCGGCGTGCCGATCTGTCCGGTGTTTCGGGTGACCCCCGGTTGGTAATTGAAATCGCCCATCTCGTTGTTCGTAATCATGCCCGTTCCCGCGATGACGATGTGGGAGCCGTACCCGCCTTCAAGCGTATAGGTGTTCGATACGCCGTTGCCCCACTGGTCGACGACGGAATAATGGGTTGTTTCCATGGGCTCCGTTGCCATGGTCAGTTCAGGTCCCAGTTCCTCGCTGGGCGTGGCGAAGAAGGGATCGATCGTGGTCCGAAGCTCCGCGGCGTACTCCTTTGTCGTGAGATGTCCCGGTATCTCGACGAAGTCCGCGTCTCCCAGGTGCCTGGCGCGTTCGGCATAGGCCCGGCGCATGGCTTCGGTCATGATGTGAAGGGTGTTGGACGCGTTATGGCCCATCCGGCTCACGTCGTACCCTTCGAGTATATTGAGCATCAGCGACATGGTGATGCCGCCCGAACTCGGCGGGGGCATGGAGATGATCTCGTATTCCCCGCGGTAGGTGTTGCGTATGGGTTCCCTGACGATCGCCTGGTAGTTGGCCAGGTCGGTCCGGTCGATCATGCCGCCGCCGGCCTTCATGTCCTTCTCGATCAGCTCGGCGGTCCTGCCCTTGTAAAACCCGTCGTGACCGTGTTGCGCGATGAGCTTCAGGGTTTCCGCCAGGTCTTTCTGGATCCAGCGGTCGCCTTCCTGCCAGGCCTCGCCGTCGCTGCGCAGCATGGCCGCCTTGCTCGCGGGGATCTGGTCGAAGATTACCTTGCGCCCGTTCAGTCCCCGGGCGATGCGTTCCGTCAGGATAAAACCGTTCTCGGCGAGATCGATGGCGGGCTGGATGACCTCCGCCATGGACATGGTGCCGTACTTCTCGAGGGCCAGGGCGAATCCCGCGACGGTGCCCGGCACGCCGATGGCCAGGTGGTGGATCCGGTTGGTGAAGGGATGATAGGAGGTGCCGTCGCCGCGGGTGAGGACGACGTTCTGGTTCACGGCCCGGTTACCGTCCGGGTCCAGGTACATCCGGGCATGGGCCTTCCCGGGCGCCTTTTCCCGGTAGTCGATGGCCACGGCCGTACCGTCCGCGAGGCGGATGACCATGAAGCCGCCGCCGCCGATGTTGCCGGCGGAAGGATGGGTCACCGCCAGGGCCAGCCCCAGTCCCACGGCCGCGTCCACCGCGTTGCCGCCCCTCTTGAGGATGTCCGCGGCGATCTGCGTGGCCAGGGGTTCGACGGCCACCGCCATGCCCTTCTTGCCGACCACCGGCTTGCGCGAAGCCGCATGGGACGTTTGAACGGTGGTGGACAGCAGGATGAAGCCGCACAGAACGGCCAGGGTCTTCAATCGATGAATCATTTACCGGAACCTCATGCTTTTGGTGGCGATACCGCTATGTTTATACAGACTGAAGTAATAAAGGCGGACATCCCGTCCGAGTCAAGGCCAATGTATATCCGGTAACCTGCGAAAGTCCACGAAATACACTAATTAGAGATACGTTGGACACCCCCTGCGCCTTCAGTTTTTCTCTGTTGATCCACCTGCCCCGTTGCCGTATATTCGAACGATATTTCGACCGACAGGTAACGACACAGGAAACGACGACTGAACTCATTCGATGCTCCATTTCCACAGGTAACATCCATGCGCAAACACTACCGTCTGATGATCCCCGGTCCCATCGAAGTCAGCCCCGACGTGCTCGCCCACATGAGCGATCCGCTTACCGCCCACTACGGAGATCGATGGGTGGAGATCTGGCGTAAGACCGTTTCCAATCTCCAGCGCGTGATCGGGACGGAAGGAGACGTCTTCCCGCTCGTGGGATCGGGCCACACGGCCAATGACGTGGTCATGAACAGCCTGTTCAATCCCGGCGACCGGATCCTGACGCTCGACAATGGTCTCTTCGGCAAGCGACTGGACGATCTCGCCAGGGCTTTCGGGCTGGATTCGGTGGTGTCGAAGAAACCCTGGGGTATCCCCTTCGAGGCTGCGGATATCCACGAGGCGGCCGCGGCAAATCCAGGTCTGAAGGCGGTCTTCATGGTGCACGGTGAAACGTCGACGGGCGTAGCCAACCCGGTGCATGAACTGGCGGCCGCCGCCCGGGAACACGGCATGCTCGTCCTGGTGGACACCATCGCTTCCGTGGGCGGCGAGCAGTACCTGATGGACGCCTGGGACATCGACGTCACGGTGTGCGCCTCCCAGAAGGCCCTGGGCGCGCCGCCGGGCCTGGCCCTCGTGGCCGTGAGCGACCGGGCCTGGGACGCCATGAAAGACCGGCGGGAGCCCCGCGGGTTCATGGCCGATCTGCAGAACCTCCGCCATTTCGCCGAGACCCAGGCCGACGTACATCCCCATCCCGGCACCATGCCCGTCAACAACTTCGTCGCGTTGATCAGAAGCACGGACGATATCCTTGAAGAGGGGCTCGAGGCCTGCTGGACCCGGCACCGCAAGGTCGCCCGCGTGGTGCGGGAGGGCGTGCGCGCCATGGGCCTCAAGGTCATGGCCGATGAACGGGCCGCCTGCGTCAACATGACGGTCATCCTGTCGGAAGACCGGTTCAAGCCCGTCGCCTTCTCCGATTTCATGAAGGCCGAGTACGGCATGCATGTCGGTCTGGGCCTGGGCGACTACGTGAACCGGACCATTCGCGTGGGTCACATGGCGCATAACGCCAACCTGGAGGCCGTTACGCCCTTCCTCGTCGGACTGGAGCAGTACCTGCGCCGCCAGGGATTCGACGTGGCGCGCGGCGCGTGCCTGGCCGGCCTGGACTGAAACCGCAGTTCGCCCGACCCCTGACCGCCCGGCGCCGGATGATCGGGCGTGCTCGTCGAACCTCCGCCGTGGGAGAAACCGAGATGATCTACGAAGAACGGATCTACAAAATCATGCCCGGCCGCGTGCCGGATATCCTGGACCGGTTTACGAACCACGCCGTGCCCCTCTTCGAGAAACACGGCATGAAACTGGTCGGTTTCTGGCAGACCGCGGTGGGCCCGAGCAACCACGAGGTCACCTATCTGCTGGCCTTTGAAGACGCGAACCACCGCGACCGGGCCTGGGCGGCGTTCATGGCCGACCCCGCATGGATCAAGGCCAAGGCCGACAGCGAGAGGAACGGCGTGCTGGTCGCCGAGGTGGCCAACCGGATCCTGACGCCGGTTCCCTTCTCTCCCCTGCAATAGATCGCCCTGCAGTAGAACGCCTTGCAGTAGAACACCCGAGCGGTAGATCGGCACCTTCATGGCGAAACAACAGCGCTTGAGGAAGGAACTTCGGTTCTTCGAAGTCTACGCCGTCGCGACGGGCACCACGTTGAGCGCGGGCTTCTTTCTATTGCCGGGCCTTGCGGCGATGGAGGCCGGTCCTTCCCTGGTGCTGGCCTACCTGGTGGCGACCCTTCCCCTCATCCCGGCCATGCTCTGCGTCGTGGAACTGGCCACCGCCATGCCCCGCGCGGGCGGCGTGTACTACTTCGTCGACCGGTCCCTGGGACCATTCGCCGGACTGATCACGGGGATCGGTACCTGGCTGGCGCTCATCCTCAAGGTCACCTTCGCGCTGGTGGGCATGGGTGCCTACATCGCCCTTTTCTTCCCGGGCCTGCCCCAGCTGCCCGTGGCCCTGGCGCTTGCAGCGGGCCTCGGCGCGGTGAACTACTTCGGCGCCGCGAAGAGCGGCCGCCTGCAGATCTACCTGGTGATGGCCCTGCTCCTGCTGCTGGCCGGTTTTGTCGGCGGCGGGGTCCCGGCGCTGGATGCCGTCGCGTTCGAGGGCCTCTTCGACGTCGAGATCACCACGCTCATGGGGACGGCGGGACTGGTCTACATCAGCTACGTGGGTGTGACCAAGGTCGCGAGTCTCGCGGAAGAAATCGAAAAACCGGAAAAGACCCTTCCCCGGGGCGTATTCCTGGCCCTGGCCACCGCCGTCGCAGTGTACGCCCTTGGCACGACGGTCATGGTGGGCGTCATTCCCATCGAACGCCTCGCGGGCGACCTTACGCCGGCGGCGACGGCGGCCGGCATCCTGTACGGCTGGTGGGGAAGCCTGCTCCTCTCCGTGGCGGCCCTGCTCGCCTTCGTCTCCGTGGCGAACGCGGGTATCCTGAGCGCTTCCCGCTATCCGCTGGCGATGAGCCGGGACCGCCTGCTGCCCGTCGGTATGAGCCAGGTAACCGCCAGGGGCGTGCCGGTCCGCTCGTTGCTGCTCACTGTGGGCAGCATCCTCGTCATCCTGCTGACCCTCGACCCCGTGGGCATCGCCAAGCTGGCGAGCGCCTTTCAACTCGTCGTTTTCGCCGTCGTGTGCTTTGCGGTCGTCGTGATGCGGGAAAGCCGCATCGCCGAGTACGACCCGGGATACCGCTCGCCCTGGTACCCCTGGATGCACATCGCGGGCATGGTGCTGCCCTTCCTGGTGATCTGGCAGATGGGTTTGCCCGCCATCCTGTTCATCGTCGGATTCATCGCCGCCGGGACCCTGTGGTATTTCTACTACGCGCGGTTCAGGGCGGACCGCAACGGCGCGATCTACCACATGTTCGAACGGCTTGGCCGGTCGCGTTACCAGGGGCTGGACCGGGAACTGCGCGGGATCCTCAAAGAGAAGGGGCTTCGGGACGAAGACCCCTTTGAAGACATGATCACCCGGTGCCAGCCGGTCGATTTCGAAGAGGAAGTCGATTTCGGTCGGGTTACCGCCGTTGCGGCGGAAAAGCTGTCGCCCCGGATCGGGCTTTCAATCGATGAGATCAACGACCGATTCATGCAGAAGACCGATGCCGGCGGAACGCCGGTCGCCGAAGGCGTGATGTTGCGCCATTTTCGCATGCCGGATATCGCCCTGCCGGAACTGGTACTCGTCCGCGCATTCGAGGGCGTACGGGTAGACTATAAAAACCCCGTGACCGGCACGTTAACTTCCGACAATATCCACGCGTTTTTCTTCCTGGTCAGCCCCGCGGAGCACACCTCGCTGCATTTGCGCATGCTGGCCCGGATCGCGGAACGGGCCGACGACGTGAATTTCGGCCTGGTGTGGATGGCCGCGGTCGACGAACACGCCCTTCGCGACATCTTCCTGCGGAGCGACCGTTACCTGACCGTCCCGGTCCTTCCCCAGTCGCCCGCGAGCGGCCTGATCGGAGTGCCCGTATCGGAAATGGAAATCCCAGGAGGATGCCGGATCGTGTGGATACGCCAGTTCGACGAGGTGATCGTCCCCACGGGCGATACCGTGATCAAGTCCGGCGATCTGTTGACTGTTATTGGAGATCCCGGTGACCTGAACGCCTTCCGGCGGATGTACCACGACTAGGGCACGTAAGGCGTCCCCGTACGGCGCAGTTCCTTCGTCACCGCCATCTGGCAGGTCACGTAGGCCTGGGCGTCCGCGTTGCCGCGGCGGTTCAGCAGGCCGGCGGAGTAGCCCGGACGGGCGTCGGCGATGGTGCCGACGATGAGGTTGGCGTATTCCACGGTGGTGTCGTACCGGTCCGCGATCAGGGCGTTCATCTCGCTCCAGGCGATCTTGACGGCCTCTTCCCAGTTGTAGCCCTGCCCGCTGGTCAGGTATTCTTCCTGCGACTCCACGATCCGGGTCTTCTCCACCACCGGAGCGCTGCACGGAAACCCGGGCGACCGGTCCACGCGCATTGTGATCGTCGAATCGATCTCCACACCCGTCCCCGTAAGCTCGCCGTCCCCCATCCGGGCGTGCACGTCGCCCAGGGACAGCAGTCCACCCGGCTTCTGGGCTTTGATGTGGACGGTACTGCCCGGCTGGATCGCGTTGAAATCCATGTTGCCGCCCGTGTCGATCTGGTGGAGGGCGACCGATTCCAGCATGACGACACCGATCATGGGCCGCACCGGCACCACGAAATCGGGCGGGAAATGGACCAGGCCGTCCCGCACCGGGGCGATCAGGCGTAGGCTGCCCCAGTGGGGGCCGCCGTTGCGGTAGAAGCCGTAGGGACCGACCTCCATGTCGAGGATTTCCACGGACACCCAGTCCCCGGCCTCGATACCCTCGATGTGGAAGGGTCCGCACGGCCGTGAGTACCGGTAGGGATCCACGTCCATGACCGCCCCGGCCCGCAGGTCCTTCTTGGCGAGATAGTCCTGGTCGTGGCCGCCGTAGGTCTCGACCTGAACCGTCTCCCCGGGTTCGAGCACGCCGCGGATCTCCTTGAACGCCGGATCGTCCGGTCCGGAGAGATAGGGGGTGCGGGTAAACCGGCGCATGGAACGCTCCTTTTTAAGTATTTTTTAACATCTTGCGTAACGGGTACACTATATTCAGGATTGCATACATCCCACTTGTGATTGTATTCGTTCCATCGGTGCCCTACAAGCCATAAAACCTGCCCATCCAGCGACCGACCGATCCAGTGGTCCGGCGCGGAGAACAAACCATGAGACTGACGAAAGAACAACTGGCGTTCATGGATACCTTCGGCTATCTCGGTTTCCCCGGGTTGTTGAAGGATCGGATCAACGAGATCGTCGAGGCCTTCGAGGCCGTATGGACCGAACGCGGCGGCGGTCATGACGGCAAGCCCCACGACGGGACGGCCAGATCCTGCATCGTGCCCTTCATCGATCAGCATACCGTACTTTCCTCGCTCATCGACGATCCCCGCGTCAACGGAATCTTCGGCAGCCTCCTGGGCGATGACTTCGTGTACCTGGGCAGCGACGGCAATTTCTACGTCAGCGATACTAACTGGCATTCCGACACGGACTGGTCGGGCAAGAAGCGTGGCGCCCCGCCCCGCGTTTATTACAAAATGGCCCTTTACCTCGACCCACTGACGCGGGAAACGGGCGCACTGCGGGTCATCCCCGGCAGTCACCGTTGGGGCGACGCATATGCCGATTCGCTCGAATCCCAGATCAGGAAATCGGATGAAAACTGGGGTATCGAAGGCTGGGAGGTGCCGGCCGTGGCGCTGGAGACGCAACCGGGGGACATCGTCGTGTTCAATCAGAACACCAAGCACAGCGCCTGGGGCGGGAGCGACCGGCGCAGAATGTTCACGATCAACTGCACGGCCCGGTTCGACGATAAGGATATACTGTTACTGAAGAACGAGATCGCCGCCGCCGCGCGTTTCTGGCTCGATAGCGTCTACGGCGATGCCATGCTGGAGACGGCCGGTCCGGCGCGCATGAAACACCTGGAACAGCCCCTGGCCCACCAGGACCACCTGGTGGAGGAGGTCCGCAAGGCCAGGCTGCGGATGGCGGAGCCGTCGCGGGGCTAGCGCCAGTCCTGCTGACCGCGGACCTGTCGCAGGAACCGCCGGGCGTTGCCGGAGAAATGGTCCTCGATTTCCTGCGACGTCAGACCCAGCATGTCCGCCACCTGTTTCTCCTGCCGCAACTGCTCGTAGATGACCAGCGTCGCCCTGGAATCGCAGTGGGGCGTCGTCTCCGTCGTGCCTTCGTAGTAGGTCCACGCCCGCCCGTAGGTGACGTACTTGCCCCGGGCGCATCCCGCCACCACGTTGTCCGAACCGAACATGACGCGCGACCGGTCCTCGTGCTTCATCAGCAGGTACTGGGAGTAGAGGTCGTTCACGGCCGACGTGTCGTACCATATATTGGGCAGGTCCGTGAGAAAGTGGATGGCGCGTTCCATCATGAAGCAGTTGAAGGCCCGTGCGCAGTGGGCGAGGATCCACTGGGCGCGGGGATAGCGCTTCGTATAGTCGGCCAGGTCCCGCTGGTTGTCCGCGTCCGCCGGCCCTTCGGGCTTGGACATGTGCATGGTGATGGCCAGTCCCAGGTCGTGGGCCACCTCGATGAAGGACTCGGGCAGGAAGTCCCGGATGCGGCAGTGGGTGGGGTCCGGCGCGAAGGTCCGGTAGGGTTTGAGGCCCAGGAAGCCGTGCTTTTTCACCTGGGCGGCCACGTACTCCGGCGTCATGTCCGGCGTGACCATCATGTTGATCGCCGATTCAGGGTCCTGCTTCATCTCCCCGGCCATCCAGTCGTTGTGGCCTTCCGTGTCGATCCCGCCGGGGATCGGCGTGCCGAGAACGAGGTAGTGCATCCTGCGTCCGGGATACAGCTTCTCCGCCCAGGCGAGGTGGTCCTGGTAGTCGATCTCCAGCCGGAGCCCGGTGGGACCCGGCGGAAGCTTTCCCCGGTGACGTTCCGACCACATGTGCACGTGCATGTCATAGACGGTTTCCGGCACGAAATCGGCCAGTTCCTCGTCCCAGAAGCTTCGATCGAAATCCTGGTAGTCTGGTACGCTCATGAAGGTTCCTCGCGGTTGCGGGGGATAGCTGCGGTTCGTTTCGTGTGAGACCGGTTCAGTGTACCCATATCGTTCTGCCTTTTCAAGATCAAAAGAAACTTTGACTTTCCACCATACCGGACGCACATTTTGCTCGAGATCACATCCCATGAATCGCCATTGAAGACGGAGGCTATTATGGCTGAAGCACAAGACATGAACCGGCGCAGTTTCCTGCGCAGCACCATGTTGGGCGGCGCGGGCGTCACGCTGATGGGCACGCCTGCCTGGGAGGCGGCCGCCCAGATGGTCAGCGGAACCACGATGCAGCAGGTGAACGGCGTCGGACTCGACGATCCCACGCTCGTCCAGCTCAGCATCAACGAGAATCCCCTCGGTGCCTCGCAACGGGCCATCGAGGCGGTGGCGGGCAAGATGTTCGGCATGAACCGGTATACGATGCACAACGACCTTGAAGAAGCCCTGGCCGCCCACCACGATGTCGACCCCGAGTCGGTCGTCCTGGGCGTGGGCTCGTCGGAAATCCTGCTGACCGCGACATTGGCGGCCTTCTGGAACAATCCGGGAAACGCGGTCACGGCCTTCCCGTCCTATAGATCCATTCCGAGGACGGCGGATGAACTCGGACAGGCCGTCAAGCAGGTTCCGCTGACCGGGGACTGGCAAATCGATCTGCCGGCCATAGCGGCTGCGGTGGACGCGGACACCCGGATCGTGAGCATCTGCAATCCCAACAACCCCACCGGCCAGCTTCTCGATGCCGCCGCGCTGGAACGCACGATCAGGGCGATGCCGAAGGACGTCATCGTCTGCGTGGACGAAGCCTACATCCAGTTTGTCGACAATCCCGACTACCCGTCCATGATCTCCCTGACGAAGGAAGTGGAGAACCTGCTGGTGTCCAGGACCTTCTCGAAGGCCTACGGATTGGGTGGCATGCGGGTCGGTTACGGCGTGGCCCATCCCGCCCTGCTGGAGCGCATGCAGCAGTTCAGCATCGGCCTGCTCAACAAGAACACCCTGTCGATCGTGGCCGCGATGGCCGCGCTGAACGACCAGCAGCACGTCCAGCGTACCGTGCAGATCGTCCGCGAGGGGAAGGCGTTTCTCTACGCGGAACTGGAGGCCATGGGATACAGCCCGATCCGGACGCAGACGATCTTCGTCACCGTCGAGATCGGTCCCAACGTGAACACTCTGATCGACCGCCTGTGGGAGAAGAAGGTCTACGTGCGCCAGGCCTTCGACATGGAAGGCTTCATGCGCATCTCCGTCGGCCTGCCGCGGGAGAACGAGGCCTTCATCACCGCCTTCAAGCGGGAACGCAGCGCGTTGTAGGCGCGCGGCCATGCTCGCAGGACAACCGGGCGCGCGTTTCGGCGTGTCAGAAAGTTGCTGATTCCAGATGAAATACCCTAACCCGCTCAAGCGGCGCATCCGCGACGGCGAGTTGCTGCTGGGCACGGTCCTGCCCGCCCACGATTCGTTCACGGCCTCGGTGGTATGCCGTTCCGACATTGATTTCCTCTGGATCGACACCGAGCATTCCGCGAGCGCCGTGGAAGACCTGGACATGGTGCCGGTGATCGCGCGCCAGAGAGACGTGGCGCCCATGATCCGCGTCGCCTGGAACGATCCCGCGCTGATCAAGAAGGCCTATGATATCGGTGCCGTCGCGGTGATGATCCCCCAGGTCAATACGGCCGAAGAGGCGGAACGGGCGATGCAGTTCGCTCGATATGCGCCGGAGGGCCAGCGCGGCGTATCCCCGTACTGGGCCATGATGGCCGGGTTGGAATTCAACCACGTGGTCAAAACGGCCAACGCGGAAACCGTCACCGTCCTGCAGATCGAAAGCGTCGAAGCCCTCGACAACCTTGACGAAATCAAGCAGGTGGAAGGGATCGACATCCTCTTCATGGGACCCACGGATCTGTCCGCCACCATGGGGATGATCACGGAGACCGATTCGGCCGAGGTGCAGACGGCCATCCGGGAATTCCCCCGGCGGCTCGAGGGCACGGGAATCATGGCGGGGACGACGCTGGACGACCTCCAGGACATCCGGCAGAAAATCGACTGGGGCTACCGGTACATCAACGTCGGCAGCCCGTTGGGTTACGGATTGCGCGTCCTGCAGGACCACCTGGACGCGCTTCGGAGCGGATGACGGTCGATTGGCGGCGACCGGGAAGGATGCCGGGATGATTGACGCAGAACAGGTCCGAAGATTCCATGAGCGGGGATGGCTGGTCGTCGAGGGTGTCTACGGTCCGGAAGAGGCCGACGAGGTGGCCCGATTGGCCGTGGAAACGGCGGACTCCATGGAGGTAGAGGAATCCATGGAGGGCTACCTGCTGGACCGATCCGAAACAGGTGAGTCCGCGCCGCGCAAGATCGACAGTCCCTACCTGCGGAATCCGATGTTCCGTGGTTTCGCCCTGGATTGCCGGCTTCGGGACATCCTCCGGCAACTCACTGGTGAAGAACCCCTGCTCAAGAGCGACCAGCTCTTCATGAAACCTCCGCGATTCGGTTCGGAGAAACCCTACCATCAGGATAATTTCTACTTCCGGTGCACGCCGGGCGGCCACGTCATCACGGCCTGGATTGCCCTCGACGACGTAGACGAAGAGAACGGCTGTCTCAGGTACATCTCCGGTTCGCACAAGAAGGGCATAATCGACCACGTTGAGGTCCCCGGCCAGCCCTACAACCTGGCGCCACCGGACGACCTGATCGATTGGGCGATGGAAGCCTCCGCGCCGGTGCGCAAGGGCGGCGTGGTCTTCCACCACTCGGAGACGCTCCACTCGTCGCGCCGCAACACGTCGGACCGCTGGCGGCGCGGCTACGCGACGCACTGGGTCACCGCGTCGGTCACGTCCGAAACGGACAACCTGGACAGCGCCTACTTTCGCAGCGACGACTACGCGGAGCACGTGCGTGCGGTCGACCGGCGGAAGGACGGCGTGGTGCGGGTCGGGACTGTGGATCGGGCGGGAGTGTCCTGATGTCCAAGGCCGCCTCGAAAACCTCTATAACCGATCTCATGTGGTCGGAGACGGCCGCAATATACGACGCCATACTCGCCCATCCCTTCATCAAGGGGCTTACCTCAGGCGACCTCGACCGTTCGGCTTTCGAATTCTACACCGTCCAGGACGCGCTGTATCTCAAGGACTACGCCCGGGCCCTGAGCCTCGCCGCGGTGAAGGCACCGGACGAGGACACCATCATCCTCTTCAACGAGCATGCCAAGGGGTGTCTCGTGGAAGAGCGGGCCATGCAGGAAAACTTCTTCGACGTCTTCGGCCTGTCGTCGGAAGCGGTCTGGGCCACGCCCAAGGCGCCGGTATGCCAGGCCTATACGAGCTACCTCCTTTCCGTGGCCTACGGCCGGCCCTTCCACGAGGTTGTGGCCGTGGTGCTTCCCTGCTACTGGATCTACTGGGAGGTGGGCAAGGCGCTGGCGGAGAAGGGATCGCCGGATCCCATGTACCAGCAGTGGATCGACACCTACGCCGGCGAGCAGTTCGCCGAATGCGTCGTCGCCGTCCTCGAAATCACCAACCGTGTCGCGCGCGGGCTCCCCACTGAGGAACGCGAGGCTATGCTGGGGCACTACATCACGACCAGCCGGTACGAGTGGATGTTCTGGGATATGGGCTATCGGAAGGAGCAGTGGCCGGTGTGAGACGGTCCAGGAGTTCAGCGAGTAAGCGGAAAAGTGGAGGAAAATGACAAAGGAAAGGCAAGAAGCATCCTACTTTCTTGATTTGGAAATCAGGGTGAGTCTGGTTCGACAGGTAATCAGGAGCGATAGGTGATATCGCATTGACACGGGCAGTCAATGTAATTACAATAATTACGTGATCAACCCACAGCGGGGGTGAAATGTATGGACAAATCGTCTCGCATCAGGGAAATCAAACTGATTCCTATTGGAAACTCCAGAGGCATCCGTATACCCAAGTCGCTGCTGGACAAGTATGGATGGAGTGACCGGGTGACGCTGGAAGAGATGGAGGAAAGCGTCGTCTTGCGGGGCAAGGTGAATCATAACTTGTCCTGGGAGGAGACCTACCGCGCCATGGCCGCAGAATCAGAGGACTGGAGCGACTTCGACTTCACTATTTCCGATGGATTGGATTGATGGCCCCGTTTCCCCGGCGGTACGCCGTGTATATGGCCGATTTGAATCCCACCAAAGGTGCTGAGATTCGCAAGGTCAGGCCGGTAGTGATTGTCAGCCGCGATGAGATGAACCGGCACCTCGAGACTGTGGTCGTCTGTCCCCTTACCTCTAAACTGCATCCACGCTGGCGAGGGCGTCTGCAAGTGCGGTGCGCGGAGCAGGACGCCGAGGTTGCCGTTGACCAGATACGTGCTATCAGCAAGCAGCGTCTGGGACAACATGTCGACAGCCTTTCCGCCGAAAGCGCGGCACAGTTGCGCCGCATCATCGCCGAGATGTACGCAGAATAACGGTTGAAACGGGCGATGATTGACCCACCAGGGCCGGATTCGACTGCAGTGGTGGACGTTGTTGCGTTTACGGCAGTGGGAGAACTTCAAGGTTAAACATCGAACTTACTTCCCTTGACAGATGCAATAGTACTCAAATAGCAATCCATAATGGTACGGTATGAACTTAAAAGGTGGCACATTGAATCAGCACGAAGTCAAACCTCCACGAGTCTGAAAGGTATCCGAGGCCAAGGCGCGGCTGTCCGAGATACTGCGCCTGTCAGAAGAAGAAGGCCCGCAACGCATCGGAACGCGCAGATCGTTCGTCGTGACTCCGGAACGTGTCTGGCGCGAGCGAAAGGAAGGTCCGCGGAAAGCGCTCGGTCAGTGGCTGGTGGAAAACATACCGCGCGGCACTAACCTGACCATGCCGGACCGAAGCACCAATCGCAAGACGCCATGACCGTGCTCACCGAAGTGGACGTCTAGCAAGCTGCCCTCGTCTGGCTCTCCGACCACGGCCGGGTTACCGATCTCAACTGTGCCGTGACCCACGGCCCCAATATCGCCCCCGAAACCCCAAACATCGACTTGATACCTACGATCAGGTGGTGCTAAAGCAGCGGATGCGCACCGCCGTCGCCGCATTCGGTCCGCTCTACCTTCATACGATATTCACTGTACTGTAAATATACCGTTTTTCCTGAAGCATGAGTTGTCTCCTAAACAGGACAACAAACGCCATCCTACCATCTGACATTTCCTTACAAGACCCCTCCGTTTTTCCCGACTAATCAAGTACACAACCCGAAGAACGCAGTCCGTACAGGCAGTCAGACTGGCGTAGACTGGCTGCGGCCAGACTGCGTAAGAATCCGTCGTTTCCGAATTGTTGAATACGTGTGCATCGCACGATTGTGGAAGCGACTCGGTGGAAAGGAATCGTCATGAGTGTCGATATCGTTCGAGGTACCAGCCAGAAGCCCGTGTCAAGCGAAGCCCTGGTGGAGGTGGTTTCACAGCAATCCGCATGGTCGGGGCGCTTGTTCATCGGCTATCCGATATACAGTACGTCCGAAGGACTCCAGATGATTGACGCCTTGCTGGTTTCGGCTGAAATGGGTGTGGTCGTTTTCGATCTCATCGAGGGACACGAAACGGGTGATTACGGAGCGCGGCAGGACGATTCGGCCAACAAGCTCGAGGCCCGGCTTAAGGTTCACCAGGAACTGATGGAGCGCCGGGACCTAATGGTTCCCATACATACCATCTCATTCGCCCCCGCACTAAGCAACCCGGATACACATTGTATCGACGATTACACGCTTGCGAACGCCTCCACACTCATACAGGCCTTAAACCGGTTCACCGGGTCATGTCCCCTTGGCCAGGATATGCGGGACATGTGTGAGAAGGTGCTGTCGGCGATCGAGCACATTTCCACGGTTCGAAAAAGCGGATCCAGGCGGAACGTAATGGAGAAGGATACGCGAGGCGCTAAGCTGGAAAAACTCGAGAAATCGATTGCGACACTGGACACCTTGCAAAGTCAAACCGTCATGGAAACGGTCGAAGGCGTACAACGCATTCGTGGCCTGGCGGGTTCGGGCAAAACCATCGTACTGGCGCTGAAAGCGGCCAACCTCCACGCGCAGCATCCTGACTGGCGCATCGCAGTCACATTCAATTCACGTTCCCTCAAGGATCAGTTTCGTCGCCTGATCAACAGCTTCTTCATAGAATAGACTGGCGAAGAACCTGATTGGGATAAGCTGCGTATCGTAAACGCCTGGGGCTCATGGCGGGGTAAAGACCGCGAGGGGATCTATCATGAGTTCTGTCGTCTGCACGGCATGGCGTTTCTCGATTTCGGGAAGGCACGCAGCAGATTCGGACCTGGCAGGGAGTTCGAGGGGGCGTGCGATTACGCCCTTTCCTATGCACGTGAGCTCGAACCGGTCTACGACGCGATATTCGTCGACGAGGCGCAGGATTTACCGCCCGTATTTCTGAGGCTATGCTTCAAACTGCTCAAAGACCCCGGGAGACTGGTGTACGCCTATGACGAACTGCAGAGTCTTCGTGGCAGTTCCCTGCCTTCTCCGGAGGAGATGTTCGGGAAGAACAAAGATGGATCGCCCAAGGTGCGGTTCGACGATACCGGTCATCCCGCACCGCAGCGTGATATCATGCTGCCGAAATGTTACCGCAACTCGAAGCCGGTTCTCGCCACGGCTTTTGCCCTTGGATTCGGGATATACCGGAAACCGCCCCACGGGACGGAAACCGGTCTGGTCCAGATGTTCGACCGGGCACATATCTGGGAGGACATAGGATACAGGGTGCGGGCCGGCGCATTGCGCGACGGTTCGGCGGTAACGCTAGACAGAACAGAAGATACGAGCCCTGGATTCCTGGAAGACCATTCCGACCCCGATGACCTGGTCCGTTTTATCACTTTCAGAAACGGAGATGAACAGACGGACTGGCTGACTGAGGCCATCGCCGAAAACCTCAGTAAGGACGAACTGCGACACGACGACATCATGGTCATCAACCCAGATCCTATTTCGACACGGTTGAACGTTGAGCCGGTACGCAGTCGTTTGAAGGAATTAGGCATCAGATCCCATCTCGCCGGAGTCGACACGGATCCGAATACCTTCTTTCGACCGGGCAAAGCATCGGTGACCCTGACCGGAATCCACCGCGCCAAGGGCAACGAAGCCGGAATGGTCTATATCATCAATGCCCAGGACTGCCATTCAGCGGTTCGAAATCTGGCGAGCATTCGTATTGGCCTGTTTACGGCGATCACGCGTAGCAAAGCGTGGGTTCGCGTACTTGGTTTCGGCGAATACATGGCCATGTTGAAAGCTGAGTACGAAAAACTGAAAGCGCGGCGTTTCGAATTGCGGTTTACCTATCCGACTTCGGAGCAGCGGGAGCAACTGCGACTCATCCACAGGGATGTGACCACGGCGGATTTCAAACGCTTCAGGAACCGAGACAGGCATCTGGATGATCTACTGCATGAGCTCGAATCCGGCAGAGTGCATATCGAAGACCTGGACGGGGAGACGATTGCCCGGTTCAGGAATGTCCTGATGGAATAGCGAAATCCGACCCGGTCGGTTCGTGCCGGATACGGCTGGTCGAGACGAAGAATCGAGGAACGTTAATGCGCTGGGTACTCAAGCAGGGGCGTGATAGGGGCGTGATAGGGGCGTGAGGTACTATATGAAGCAATGTGCATATTTCTTCCTCGACGAGTCAGGGAACTTCGACTTCAGTGCGAAGGGCTCACGGTATTTCCTGTTGACCAGTGTTAGTATGAAGCGCCCGTTTTTGGCAACCAGGACCATGGATGACTACAAGCATGATTGCCTCGAATATGGGCTGAATCTTGAGTACTTCCACTGCTATCGGGACGGGAGAGATGTGCGCAGGCGTGTGTTCGATCTGATCGCCCGCTATCTCGACGGGATGTGTATCGATTGCCTGGTGATCGAGAAGGCGAGGACCGACACGGTGTTACGGGAAGACCGGCGTTTCTATCCGGAACTCCTGAGTCACCTGTTGAAGTTGGTTCTACCTACCGAGTTGGAAACTGATGGTGTGGAAAAGGTCATCGTCATTACCGATACCATCCCGGTAAACAAGAAACGCAAAGCCGCCGAAAAAGCCGTGCGGACTGCGTTGCATAGTGTGCTTCCACCGGGAATAAAGTATCACATTCTGCACCATCAATCGCGTTCTCACTACGGATTGCAGGTGGCAGATTACTGTTGCTGGGCGATTTTCCGGAAATGGCAGACAGGGGAGAACGCCTGGTATGACCACATTAAGCCTGCGGTGCGCAACGAGCTAGAACTCTTCCGAAACAGGTCGTGAGTGGTCCAACTGACCAGGAGAACGACCCCCCCGACTACTCCGTTCCCGGAGAGAGCACCCCTGGCACTCTTGTCATCAGGGGGGAACCTTTGGGTGTCGGGCCGGACGAACCATACCGAGCGCAATAAGGCCGGCTCCAACAGAACTAATGTACGCAAGAGATGACTTGGCGTCAAGCGATGTAGGCGGACGGTTAAACGCTCTCAACCTGCCACATTATCAGTGGACTATGATCGAATTATTGACTCGGATCCATAGCGCGCACAGACTGGTTTACGATCAGTCATTTCCGATCAGGTTCCGCAAGATGCGCACCAGCGCCCGTCCAGGCCCTTTTTCCGCATATCCCGCGAGCTCAAACCTCCGGCTTCCCCGTCTGCGCACCACAATCTCACTCCAGAAGATGAATCCTTCCTTCAATTGGACCTCCACCAGTTCGCCGATGTCATAGAGGGTCCCGGTGTTGTTGTTGACCAGGTGGTTCGACCGGGTGATGGCCATGCCCTCCTCGCCGGAACCGTCGATATCATAAAACACCAGCAGATCGTTCACCGTCGCGGCCAAGCCGCTGAAACGTATGCTGCGCTGCAGCGAAACGACGAAGTTCGCCGCTCGATCGGGGTTGATGTCTGGGTAGATGTACAGGCCGGCCCTGGTATCGGTTAAGATTCTACGTGCGGCCTTTCGGACACGTTGAACAGCCGGATCAGCCGACGATCCGGATCCCGTGCGGCTGGAGGCGCCGGGCCGGGAATACTCCGTCCGTGTATGGGAAGATTGCGAGGAAGAACGATAGCGGGGAGGAGACTGGCGCTGTGAAGTTGACCGGTAAGACGTCCCGGTAGTCGAAGACACCCGCAGGTTTTCCGGATTGCGGACGAGCCACTGGTAGGCCTCGTTGATCTCCGTGAACTTGGCGGTGGCCCTGTCTTTCACCCGGTCGGGCACTTTATCCGGATGCCAGATCAGCGCCAGTTCCCGGTACGATTTCTTCACGTCATCAAGCGACGCGCCTGGAGCGAGGTCAAGCGAATGCAGCGCCCTGTTCGTGGTATCATCCATACATGGTTATTTAAGTCATTCAAAGGGTTGTCTCAAGCGATTTATGCCGGTATATTCAACGTCGCCACCAGACTTCAACGTCGCCGCCCGGCTTCAAAGTCGCGACCGGACTAGGTCCTGCCCACCAACACACATTTTACAAAGGTCGCCCATGCCCATCACCGATGCCCTGCCCGAAATGAAGCGGGAACTGCGGTTTTTCCCGGCAACAAACGAGCACCCCAAAACGCTATCCCGCGAACAGGTCGACTTCTTCAACGCGAACGGGTATCTCTGCCCCCTCGACGTCTTCACCACGCAAGAAGCCGAGGAGAACCGAGCGTATTTCGAAGACCTGATGGCCCGCGCGGAGAAGGAAGGGTACAACAGCTACTCGATCAACGGTTGGCAGCGGCACTGCGAGGGTATATACGACTTGACCATGAACAAGCGGATACTGGACTTCGCGGAAGACCTGGTCGGGGAGACGCTGATCTGCGAGATGACCCACTATTTCTGCAAGATGCCGGGCGACGTGCAGCGGGTGAGTTGGCACCAGGACGCGTCCTACTGGCCCCTGACGCCAAGCAAGGTAGTGACGATCTGGCTGGCTATTGATGACGTGGACGAAGAGAACGGGCCCATGACGGTCATCCCCGGTTCCCACCTCCACGGGCAGATCCCCTTCGAAAACAGCACGGAAGCCGAACGCAACGTGCTGGGACAGACGGTAACGGACCCGCGAAAATGGG
The DNA here is from genome assembly GCA_009835325.1 of Gemmatimonadota bacterium. Taxonomy (NCBI): domain Bacteria; kingdom Pseudomonadati; phylum Gemmatimonadota; species Gemmatimonadota bacterium. The sequence continues at coordinate 27,394 of VXWP01000071.1, forward strand.
GCGGCGACCCGGTGCCCTTCGTCATGAAGGCGGGCCAGATCTCCATGCATACCGACCTGCTGCTGCACGGGTCCGAGCCGAACGTATCCGACCGCCGGCGCTGCGGCCTGACGATCCGGTACTTGCCGCCCGACGTGCGGGGCCGCTACCCGGAGTACCACCGGGCCGTAATCTGTCGGGGCGGCGATCCCTCGGGTTACTGGAGACCCATACCCAAGCCCGTCGGCGACCGGATTCCTCCACGTAATCGGTAGTATCTACATTGTATCTACACTGACAGTGGCCTGCAGTGCTTGCACGGCCGATATCCGCCGTCAACCGCTTCTTCTGCACCGCTGAATTCAAGGCGGTGCTGCGGCTGAACGCGCCGGGCGTCACGGCAGGTCGGATAGCAATAGATACCGGTCGTCCGGCTGCCAATGAAGCGCACGCCGCGCTGCTTCCAGTTCGCGAGTTCCTCCCGAGGGATCCCTTCCCGCTCCAGCAGCGTCCATTTCATTTCCGGTCCGTAGTAGTAGTTTCCCACCCCTCCGGTCGAGGGTACGAGCCGGTGGCAGGGCATCAGGAAGGGAACGGGATTGCGGGCCATGACCGTTCCGACGGCCCGGATCGCTTTCGGTCTGCCTACCTCACGGGCCAGCCAGGCATAGGGTCGTACCTCGCCCGTCGGAATCCTGGCCAAATGCACCAGCACGGTCTTTTCGAACTCGGTCAACCCCTCCAGCGTGACCGGTGGCTGGGTGTTCTTCTCTCCTTTGATAGCCCGCCTGACCGCTTCGGCATACGATTCGGGGAGCGAACCTCTGACCGTGGGCCGCCCAAGCCTGTCGGCGTAGTAGGATTCGAAGGCGCTGTCCTCCTCCACGTCGAGTTTCACGGCCGAAATGCCTTTGGGTGTGAATGCCACGTGTGCCGGTCCGAAATCCGTGTCGATCACATCGTATTTGTCTGTAATCCTGATCATCACTTCCTCCTCGATCCCTGTGGGAGCGGTTATTTTCAGTTTGGGAGATTCCACGGCAAGGTTCTCGATAAAGGCAGCCTCGTCGCGCAAATCGGCGCACCTTTCAAGGTGTTCCTTCACGGACCGGCTGACCTCATCGTCCTCCTCGCCGGATCTGATTGGATCCAGGTACTGTCTCGCTTCGTTAATTTCCACCAGGGTCGTCCTCCATGATCTTGCGAAGTCTACGTAACGCCCGGTACACCTTTCCCCGCAGCGCCGATTCCGATGAGCCGGTGACTGTCGCGATTTCTGCGTACGTGTATTGCTCGATGAAGCGCAGTATGACCAGTTCCCTGCTTTCCCTTCCGAGTCTTTCGAGGGCAGCCCGGATCTCTCGTGTCCTTGACCGGTCGTTTCCGGTGTCTAAAACCTGTGCTGGTAAATTGTCCTTCATGCTGATCAGTGCGTCGTTCCTTCGTTTGCGCGACCTCAACTTGTTCAGCGCCAGGTTCCGGACGATGCGATACAGCCAGGGTCGGACTTCGAGCGTCCGGCATCGCTCCGCGTCGTACTTTCCGGCGAGCGTGGTGTAGGCTTTGACAAAGGCTTCCTGCGTGACGTCGAGGGCGTCGTCTGACCCTCCGAGCATATGGAAGGCGTAAGTGAAGAGCCTGTCCTGGTAGGTCGCCACCAGGTCCGTCACCGCGTCCCGGTTGCCACGATGGATTTCCAGCGCGATGCATCGTCCCTCGTCTTGCGTCATGCAATGTCCTTTGCTGGCCGGCGCTCATGTGGTACCAATCTTACAACACCGTGAACCGGGTTTTCGTTCGTGGAAAACGGAATTTTGTATCCTTCTTGACAGCAACTTTTCTATTTCCTTTTTTTCACCTCGGCGACGACGCCAGAAACTACCAGGAACAGGCCATTCGCGCAGCGATAAAGGAATCACAGATGTGAAGATAAGTTCTCGATATGTGAAAATCGTGGAATGGTCGGAAAAAGATCAGTGTTTCGTCGGCAGTTGTCCCGGTCTGTTTTTCGGTGGGTGTCATGGGGAGAACGAGCAGGAAGTGTTCTCAGAGTTATGTCGTATCGTGGAAGAAACCATAGACCTCTACCGACGAGACGGCCGGTCTCTTCCTTCTCCGACATCGGGAAAAGACTACGCCAATAAAATGCTGAATATCGTCTGATTTACCTCCCGCTTCGCCTACCCGCCGCCCCCCAGCACCCTTTCCCAGAACCCCTTTGACCCGGAGTCCTGCTGCCCATCCTCCGCGATATAGATCGTGAAGGCCGTGTTCCCGATCTGCTCTCCGCGCCAGGCCCGGAATCCGCGGCGGTTCGGTTCGAGGGCGTCCCCCTTGATGTCCGATTTCCAGATCTGGTTCATCGTCGGGTACCACACGAAGAGGCCGCCCACTTCCTCCACCAGGATGCGTTCGGCCTGTCGGTAGACGTCCATCCGCGCCTCGTAGTCGCCGACGACGCCTCCCGCCTGGACCACCAGCCGGTCGAACCGGTCGTGTTTCCAGGCGTGCCGGCCCGAGGAAAGCCAGAGGTTCATCAGGCTGCTGGGATCGATGAAGTCGGCCCCGAACCGGACGAGACCCAGGGGAAGCTGGTGGCTGTTGATCGCGTCCATGAAGATCTTGACCTCCATGTTGCGCACCACCAGGTCGATGCCCAGGTTCTGCTTGATCATGGCGTGGATCGCCTCTCCGGCCTCGTGGACCGGCCGGACATCGCGCCGGACCCACATTTCAACCCGGGGAAACCCCTTTCCGTCCGGATAACCCGCTTCGGCGAGCAGTTTGCGTCCCAGGGCGGGGTCGTACCGCTGGACCGGTTTCAGGGCTTCCGTCGCTTCCGCCGGGAAGCCGGGTGGTAGCATGGAGTAGGCGGGGATCGCGAAACCGGCGAGCGCGGATTCACATACGGCGTCCCTGTCGATAGCGTGGCTGAAGGCCTGGCGTACTTTGAGGTTGTCGAAGGGCGGGTTGTAGGTGTCCATCGTGAGGTAGTACGTGGCGAAATCCGTGTAGGAATGCAGCTCCCGGCTCAGCTTCGGATCGGTCTTGATCCGGGCGAGTTCGGCGGGGTTCGTTACCAGGCCGAAATCCACCTCGTCGGCCTCGTAGGACGCGAGCAGGGGCGGCGGCGTCGAGGCGTTGTGCAGCCTGGCGATCAGGGTTTCCAGGTAGGGCCGCGCGGCGCCGTGGTACCGGGGATTGGCCTTGAGCACGACCCGGTCCGCCTTGGTCCACTCCGCCAGGTAGAAGGGCCCGCTGGCGATGGAGGTCTCCGGGCTCGTGGACCAGGCGTCGCCGTACTTCTCCACCGCCTGGCGAGGCGAAACCCAGCTGTCCACCATCAGGTCCGGCATGTAGGCGCAAGGTTCGTCGGTCTCGATGAGCAAGGTGTAGTCGTCTATCGCGTGGACACCCAGCGAGTCGAGGGGCAGCTCCCGGCCCACGACCCGGCCCCAGTTCTTGATCGGACGATAATACCACTCCACGTCGTAGGCGTTCTCGGGGTCGGCGCCACGACGAAGCGTGAACACGTAGTCGTGGGCGGTCAGCGGCTTACCGTCGGAGAACTCGAGGTCGTCCCGCAGGTAGAAATACCAGCCCAGCCCGTCGTCGGTGGGTTCCCAGCGGTTCGCTGCCGCTGGGATCAGGTTGAAGTCCTTGTCGAAGCGGATCAGCGGTTCGGCGATGATCCGGTGGCCGTAGGTCCCCTTGTAGATGGTGCGGAACCACTCCATGTAGGTGTTGTCGAGCTGAAACGTGCGGACGTACTGCTCCGAGGGCGGCGCCGCGTCAGGCGGCAGTTCGACGCCCGCGGAGTTGACGTAACGGGTGGAAGATTGGGCAGGCTGGTCGATGGCCAGGACCCGCAGGATTCCGGCCGCTGCCGCGCAATAGATCACGCCGACCGCAATGGTGCGGATCAATTTGCGCATAGAGGGACCAACGCGGGCATGGGTGATCATGGAGGGACCATCCGTTAGTCACGATAGAGTCGTTCACGTTGGGTTAGACGGGTCGTAAAGTACCTTATTCACTTCCCTGCCCCTCGTCAAGCGTAGTACGGCGAATCGCCCAGGATGGTACGGTGATTCGCCTTGACCCGGTTCGGGCGGTCGTTATTTTGCACGTGGACCCCTACCTACCGGGTGAATCGCCCCATGGATTCTTTCCTCGTATCTCAGGCACTCGCCGCCGTCGCTTTCACGTGCGGCGTGGTCTCCTTCCAGTGCAAGAAACGCCGCAACGTGTTGCTCTGGCTGAGCGCTTCGGCCCTGACGAACGCCTTCCACTTTTTCGTGCTCGGCAGAAACAGCGCCGGCACCCTGTATGTCGTCATGGGCGTCCGCGTCTTCACGGCGGCCTTCACGACCGACCGGCGCCTGATGTACCTGTTCATGGCGCTGATCCTGGCCGGATTCTTCTATTCCTACGAACGACCCCTGGACATCCTGGCGCTCTTCGGTTCCCTGCTGCCTACCTACGGCAATTTCCAGCGATCCGACCGGAAGGTCCGGCTGATCTACATGGTCTGTGCGGTGACCTGGATGGTGCACAACTACATCGCCGGCAGCCCGGTCGCGGTGCTCATGGAGACCACGTTCCTGGTCAGCAACATGATCGGGTACTGGCGGATTTACCGTTTTGAGCTTAAGGCCTGAGCGGTCAAGTCCTTGCACTATCCGGACGCTATCCGTACATCCGGATCGGTGTCGGTTCGGTGGGCTTGTTCTTGCGGGGCGGGCGCTGCGCCGTGACCTTCAGCGCCTCCTCCCAGCCCCGTTTCCAGGTGGCGTAGTCCGACAGCACGAATTCGGGATGTCGCCGGCTGCGTATGATGAAGTTGGGGTAGAAGGAGCGGCCCGTGGGTAGCCCGGTCTGTTGATATCGCAGGTCGAGGCTCCACCGGATCGTTCCGGAGCGGTTGGGGATGGACCGGTGCGGAATCAGCTTGTGCATGAGCAGGACGTCGCCCTTCCTCATCGGCAGGGACAGGACCTCGCCCTCGGGCAACCGGCCGTCCTCGATGCCGAATCCTTCGCTCCAGTACACGGTCCGGTTGTGGTGCACCCGCGGGATGATCTGCAGGCATCCGTTCTCCTCGTCGGTGTCGCACAGGGGGAGCCAAACGGTGAGAATGAACACCGGGTCGGCGTCCTCGAGATGCACCTGCGCGTCCTGGTGCCATGGCGCCACGTTTTCCCTGATGCGGGCGTCCAGGGCGTCCAGGGCGTCCTCTTCACCATTGCCGCCGCCATCGCGGCCGTTGCTGCCGCCGTTTCCCTGACTCGGTTGGCTGTTCAGGCCCTCCGGCAGCTTCGCCCGCAGATGCTGAATGGGGCTGCACGTGATTTCGGGTCCGACGAGGGTTTCCACGAGGTCCAGCATGCGGGCGTTGCCGAGAAAGCGGAACACTGCCTCGTGCCGCATGTTCATGATGTCGATGTCATCGTAGATCGCGGTGTTTTCCCGGGTGATCAGGGCCAGCCGCCGCTCGAAGGGTTCGTTCTCGTGCAGATCGGCGATCCTTCCTTCGCTGTGGAGTGCTCGCGCCCGTTCGTCGACAAAGGCCTCGATCCCCGAAATGACGGGATCCAGGTCGTCACTGGTGAGCGCGCCCTCGACGATGACGTAGCCTTCATCCATGAAATGTCGTAACTGATTTTGAGTGAGAGACATGCTGGTGGGATTCCCCTTCCGGTGCCGTATCTTCAAGCCGCTTTCGGAATGTGCGTTATCAGGTTCTGCAGGTGCCGCAGTCGCTCGGACGAGGCCGTGGAAAGCAGCGGACCGTTCTCCCCGCCGAATACCTCCCGCGTTGTATAGCCATGTTGTCGGATGATCTTCCTGAAGGCCTCGAGATCACGACCGTCCGTGTGGAGTCCGGTATACACGATCGTAAACATGCGCCTTCTCTTTCCTCCGCCCCAGGCACTGTGCTTGGTGGAATGGTTGAAGACCGCGAGGTCGCCGGGCCGGGTCTCGACGGCGACCGCCGGTACCTCGCTGCCGTGGAGTCCACCCCAGCCGCCCTTTTTGCCCGACAGGTGCGCATGGACGGTTTCCGCGTATCCTTCACCGAACCGGTGGCTTCCCGGTATGACCCGCAACGCGCCTGTATCCTTCGTCATGGGATCCAGGTAGATGGCCATCTTGTAGAAGCGGATGGGCTCGGGCCACTGGGTGTCGGAGTGCCATCTCGTGTCGCCGACGTAGAGGTTCCCGTCGCTGTTCCAATACTGGTACTGATCACCCAGCAGGCCGGCCGCGATGCCCTGGATGCGGGGATCGTCCAACAGCGTACACAGGTACGGGTCGTGATTGATGAACGGCACCACGGCCAGTCGTTCCAGGCCTTCGTGGTCGTCGCCGCCATTTCTTTTCAGCAATCCGTCGAAAGCGTCCGTGATCTCATCGATCCGGTCGTCGAGCAGGCCGGGGAAGTGCAGATACCCGAAGGTATCCATGAATTCCTTCTGGTGTGCATCCAGTTGAAACATGGAAACTCCCGATTACCTTATACAGCCGGAATGGTTCAGTATTCCTCGAGCACCGATCCTTCTATGCCCCGAGTGCCGTCTCCATAGACAAAATAGTAAACGACCAGCACCCGTCCATCCTTCAATTCGACCGACCATGGATACCCGCAGTCCGGCTCCAGGGAATCGGCGCGCACCACGACATCCGGCGCGGTATCCAGGTCGCCGGCGTCGGGCTCGAGGATCCGCGCCAGGCAGCCCATCTGTCCCTCCCATCGGGTGCCCACCGTGGCCAGGATGCGACCGTCCTGCAGCCCCAGCAGGTGACCGGGGCAACCCCGCATGGTCGTAGACCGCCATGGGGACCAGGTCGCGCCGCCGTCGTCCGAGTGCACTTCCACCAGGTGCACGTCCTGTCCGGGCGGCTGGTTCGGATGACAGCGGAAAAGCACCAGGATCCTTCCGGACGGCGTCCGGTATATCGCCGGTTCGCTGAAATGGGCGACGTCGTCCTCGGCGATACGGCCTTCGTAGGCCCAGGTACGGCCCCCATCCGTCGACGATTGCATCATGCCGAAGAACGGCGGCCGGCCTTCCGGATGATCGGTCGCCTTGCCCGGAAGCAGCATCCGACCGTCCGGCATCTCCAGCAGGCCGCTCCGGCAGATCCCCGTGTGCGAAGCGGGATGGCCGTTCACGGCATCCGGGAGCGGCGGAAACGGCTCGGGGTGCGACCAGGCCCGCCCGTTGTCCGATGAACGCACATGGAATCCCACGCCGGGACGGGAGATCCAGGTATGCTTGGAGACTTCCGGCGCCTGGGCAAGAACCAGGTCGACCGTGCTGGAGTGCAGGAAAATCTCGCCGCTCGACAGCGTGTGGGTCCCGAAATCGATCGCGCCGCCGTGGGGATAGACCGTCACCAGTTCGGCCGTTCCCCAGGTCTGCCCTTCGTCAGAGGAACGGCAAGCCCGAACGTCGAAGAGTGGGTGGCTGTGATGGCTGAACCCCGTGGCGGGCGACCGGTGAAACAGGGCCAACAGGTCGCCAACGGGAGTCCGGACGACGTTCGGATGGGCGCCGTACCAGCCTGCTTCGCGGTAGATCGTAACATGTCCCGCTACGCGCCAACCCATAGGGGTTCACCTTCCCGGTGCTCGATGCAGGTTTTACACACTGGTTTGAGTTTTATCGAGATCGACGATGGATTCAAGAATATACCCGCGCCTTCATCGTGGTAAATGGAAATATGGGCAGGATGCGCTGCGACCCGGAGTTGGCCGATACGTTTCATACGGACATCGCGGCAATCCGCCTGAACGCGTCTGGCTTGGGACCGGTTTCGATGTGTTCCAGGATCTTGCCGGCACAGGCCTCGGCGCTCCATTTCGATGTATCGACTTCAAGGTCGTAGATACCGGATCTATGCACCTCCCGGTCCCAGATCCGCACCAGTTCGGGCACGGGTGCGTCATCCGGTATGTCTTCTTCCTTTAGCCAGGTATCTTTGCGGCGTTGCCACACGACCTCGGCGGGACAGCGCACGCCCACGAAATGCGCGTTCAACCCCTCCAGACGTCCCGCGCAGTTGTAGAGGATACCGCTCAGCGTGGCGTAATCGTCGTGATGCGCGACGTCGGCCACCACGTTCAGGCCCAGTCGAAGGTGTGCCGCGATGGATTCGTAGAGTGCTCCGTACAAACCGGGAATCAACGGCTCGAGATCGGGTCGCTCGCCCCCAGGGCAATTCGCGATACCGGCGGGCCGAAGCCCGATCCCGGGACGGAGTCGCTCCGGCGTGATTTCAATGAATCGATCGGCACCGAGGTTCATCCAAGGTTCCTGCGACATCTGCTGGATGGCGAGCGCGATGCTGGACTTCCCTGACCTGGGGGCGCCATTGAGCACCAGGGCCGTTCCCGGCTGAGTCGCGGCATCCGGCATGGCGGTCATCTCCTCGAAACGCGTGGAAATACGCGGGATCGTGATCCTGGACGTCCTTTGGCGAACAAGGGCTGGTGGAATCCAGGTTTCACTGTGGATTAACCGGAATATAGGGTGTATCTTTTGCGAGACAAATCGGTATTGCATGCCGCCTGTTCAATGGTGCGCCTCTCCCAGTCATCTTTCTGGCCGGAAGTTCGTTGCCCTTGTTGTGGTCGTCCCCAAACCGGGATCTCTTCGATGTTAACTCGCCACGTAACTGGCAACTACGAGCTTATCGCAATAATCGCCGGCGCGAACTCGAAACCTGCGACGCGCATCCGGTTTTCGGGATTGGACGATTCCGTGAGCGTGTATCTGGAAATCGATGGACGGGGATTCCGTGTGGTTAGGCAGGCCGGTGAAGACCGTACGACCCTGAAGGACTATCCCGGCGGGGGACCGCCCCCGTGGGATATCCGCGTGCTGAAGAAGGGCAACTTCTTCCGGTTCGGGGTGAACGGTAACACGGGCTGGATCCGGGGCCCATCGGGCGAGTGGGATGGGCGGTACGATCCATGGGAAAACACGCTGACGCTGGAGGCAGCCGGGGGCTGCGGGTTCGAATCCTGCACGGTCACGACGCTACCCTGGCTGGACCAGCAGACGGAACCAGTCATCGCACGGGGTCCGGCCGGCAGCCTCTACGAGAAGCAGATCATTCCGGGCGCCATTCTTGAAATCGACCATCGCTTCTACATGTACTGCATGGCGGGCATGGAGGGCGATCAGGAAGGGTCCTCGCGGCGTACCGTCGCCGTGGCGGAAAGCGACGATCTGAGAACGTGGGACGTGCATCCCGTTCCGGTCCTTTCCTACGCGGATGCACCGGGGGACAATATCTACGTGAACGGCGCGGTCGTTGCACCCGACGGCCGGATCGTCCTCATGTACGCCGTCCAGCAGTATCCATCCTGGCTCGGATTCATGATGGCCTCGGCCGATGATCCAAAAGGACCTTTCACGCCGTATTCACGCAATCCAGTCTACCGGCATTTCAATGACGCCGCCCACGAGTTCGACCTGCTGCGCGTGGACCACCCGGAATTCCGGTACGTCATGTGCTATGCCGGCTACACGCCTCGTTCATCGGAAGGCTGGCCGGGTGGCGACCGGGGTTACCTGCTCTTCAGCGATGATCTCGCGGACTGGCGCGAGGCCGAGCACAATCCGGTGTTCGGACCGGAAAGGTTGGACGACTGGGACGCCGTGCATGTCCGGCCGCGGTCCCTGAACCGGATCGGCGATACGTGGTATCTCTGGTACGAAGGCTGCAACGCGTGGACGCCTCCGGGTGCGGCCGGATCGGAGCAGTGGTGCGATTCGGTAGGCCTTGCCCGTTCAACGGACCTGAAAAGCTGGTCGTACTATCCCCGGAATCCCGCCCTTCCGGCCCTTGGAATCGGCACGGAGCGTTTCGACCACACCTGGACGGGCTGGCCCCGCATGGTCGTAAAGGACGGCCTGGGATACGTGTTCTATACCGGGAACGCCCAGGTCGGATTGAGGACGATTCCGATAAGGCGCCTGGTGGACTGGGAAAGCGAAGGCGGCGAGACGTTCAGGATCGTCTAGGCGGGTGACTCCGGCCTGGACCGGGCGGACCAGACTGGGCGGAACGGGCAGATCGCTCAGGCAGGATTCCCTGTCCCGGATCGGTCGGTCGGCCGCATCAGCCGTGATTCTCGCCGTCGTGACAGGTGCACCGGCAGGTATACCGCGAAGAACATGGCCAGCGCGACCACGTCGAGGATGGGGATGTACCACGGCCACGGCGCGAAGAAGAAGGGCGACACCGTGCCCCAGGGCGGCCGCGAAAGGTACATGTAATTCGATCCCATCAGCAGGTTTACGATACCCACGACGACGGCGAACAAATTCAGGGCGACGAAGGCGCGAAAGAGTCCGCGCAGCGTGGGCCGCATGCCCAGGCCCCAGGTGGCGTACAGGACGGCCACGACGATCCCTGAGTGGACAATGAAATACTGGAAGAAACGCCACGACGGGAAGCCGGTGTCCATGGCGCCCGGGGTGATCACGGCGTTGGCGGAACCGACGAGCCCCCAGAAGTAGGCGATCTCGTACGTGTACTTGTTCCGGAATATCAAGGTAGCCGCCGTGATCAGGCTTGCGACGCCGCAGATATGCAGTGGAAGGTGGTTTCGGACCATGTATTCGGGACCGAACTGCACGAGGCGGTATCCCCAGGCCGAGAATTCGTTGACCAGGAGCATGGCCGCGAGCAGGTAGCCGATCCTCACCGCCGTCCGCTCATCGCTCGCGCTTCGTGCGAGTTTCGTAAGCAGGATGGGCAGCACGAGCGTAAGCCCCATGACGATGAGATGGGGCGGCCCGAAGCTCTGGAATCCGGTTGGCGTCATGATGTAACATGAGTACAGGAAACTGGACCGTAAGACAACCCGCATTACCCATGTTTACACTTTTCAAGAACGGACGGACCGCGTCGCGGATCGTGCTTTCACCCACGGTGGGTCCTTCCGGACGGCGGGCCGCCAGGGAATTTCAACGTATCGTGAAGCGCATGGGCGGGGTCGAGATCCCCGTCCTTGAAGCATCAGACCGGCCAGCGGTGAACGGGGCCGGTGGATCCCCTTTCGGCCACGATGAAGAAACCGGCCGGGTATACATCGGATGGGCGCCCGCGGGACTCGGTGTCGACCTCTCCGAATCCGCCCTGGGATACGATGGCTACGTCATCCGGTGCGCCGGGAACAGCCTGGTACTCGCGGGTCGCCGCCCCTACTCCGCGCTCTATGCCGTGTACCGGCTGTTCGAAGAACATCTCGGTTGCGGTTTCTTCGAAGAAGGCGACCAGATCCCGCAAAGGGAAACCGTTTCTATCGGCAACCTGGCCGTATACAGCAGGCCCCGGTTCAAGTGGCGGATGTACTTCGCGAACATGCAGGACGCCTACAGCGGCATGCGCTGGTGGACCTGGGATGAGTTCAGGCCCTGGGTCGACTACCTGGTCAAGAAGCGCTTCAACATCCTGGAAAGCGGCAACATCGCCGACTGCTGCGGTATCGGCGCGCTGGCCGCCAACCGGCTGGGCGTTCCGGTGCAGCTCACAGCGTGGCAGGCGGCGCGCATCGCGTTGTTGCGGCGCGTCTTCGATTATGCCCGGGAGGCCGGCATCCGGATCCGGTACCGCATGCAGCTCCACGTGGGCACCCCGGCAGTGAATCCCGGCTTCTCACCGTACACCGACGGACGCCAGTTACAGGAGTTTGTAGACGGTTACGAGGCCAAAACCGGGGAGGAGATCCGGGTCGCTCCGCTGGAGTGGTGCGGCGAGTCCGAGATCGTGCTCGACCCTCGAGACCCCGTGACCCGGCGCTTCACCACCGCCGTGGTGGAATCCTACGCGGAAGCGCTGGGCACCGACCATCTCTACAGCCTGTGGCTGCCCACGGAGGAGACCTGGGTGGAGGAGGACCCCGACCGGGCCGCCGAACTGACCCGCGCGTCGGTCGACGGCATGATCGCGGCCATACGGGACGGCGATCCGGACGCGGTGCTGTTCAGCCCCCGGGTGTGCACGGACAACCCCACGGCGGCCACCCAGGCGCAGGCGGTCCGCGATGCCGGCCTGCCCGTGATCGGCAACATGTTCCTCAACCACGCCGGGAGGATGTACGACTTTCTCCGGTGCGACTACTACTGGGGGCTGCCGTGGTCCACGGGCATGTGCGGCCAGTGCGGCCGGGAGACCAATCCCAACGGCGACATCAGGACGGCGATCGACAACGCCCGGTCCCTGGCGGATCATCCCCGGGCATCCAACCTGCAGGGGTTCATGGTGTCCTCGGAAACCAATCACCGGAACGTGATGACCATGGATCTCTACGCGGAACTGTCCTGGAACCCCGCGGACCTGGAACCGGACGCCTACGTCGAGCAGTGGAACCGAAGGCGGTACGGACCAGCGGCAGAAGAAACCCGCCCAGCCGTCCGGATATTCGCCGACACGATCATGGCCTACTTCGATCCATGCACGCATAACGGCCCCCTGTACCGGAACTGGGATGGGACCCTGCTGCCCGGTCTCACGTCGGGCTCGGTCAAACGGCTCATCGGGTTTCTGCCGGCGCTGCACGACATGCTCGAGATCCTGCTGTCCCAATATGATGCGCTCGAAGATTCCCCCATGTACCGCTTCGACCTGGTGGACATCGGCCGAACCTACCTGGCGGGCATCTTCAACCACCGGCTGGCCGACGCGCGCAAGGCCTTCCGCACCGGGGACCGGGAACGGTTCGAAGGGATGGCCGCGGAGACGGAGCACGCGATGCTCGCCATGGCCCGGTACTGCAGCGCCCATGAACAGTTCAGGCTGAAGACCCACGACGACTGGGCGGCCCGATGGCCCGAGATCGTGCCGGGCCGCGCCAACAGCGAAAGCAACTGGATTACCTTCACCGCGCTGATTTCCCTGGAAAACTGGCAGGTGCTGCTCGACTACCTCCCGGAGGATTTCGCCGAGATGATCGTCCACTATTTCCTGCCCCGCGTCCGGCAGTACCTGGACCGGATGCGGACGCTCATGGACCGGGGGGAGGACATATCGGAGCGGCTGGTGGACCGGGATTCGGATGTCGATCTGCCTTCCCGCGTGGCGAACTGGTCGACGCCCCGGGGCAACACGCCCTGGTCGCCCTACGGGGACACCTGCGAACCCGAGTTGACCGGAGAGGACGAGGCCCTTGCGCTCCGGCTCATCAAGGCCGGTTCCGCGAGCGGCCGGTACGACTTCTACGAGGGCCCGCTGGATGGCCTCGTCCGCGAGATGCTGGCCGCCTTCCCGCCGCCCGGGGACATCGAGGAGATCCTCGCGGAGAAAGACTACGCGCCGCCGGGCAACCGACTGGTACTGCACGGGATGCCCGGCGAGACAATCGAGGGATTCAACGTGCCCGGTTTCGTGGAACGGGTCGAAGTTCCGCGGGAACTCCGAGGGATCATCGCGGTGCGCGAGGTTCGCAGGGAATACAACATCGCCCGGGGCGAGATTGCTATGTACCAGGTGACGGTTCCGCCGGAGATCGACCTGATCCGCCAAGAGGACGAACCCGCCGCTTCCGACGGCCACAACGTCGCGGTGTTCACGTTCAGCGCCGGAGGCGCGGAGTACTGTGCGTGGTTCGACAGCGGGACGGACCTGGACGTGGCGTCGTTTGTCGTGAAACGATCCCCGGCATCACGTTAGTTCTTATTTCGCGTCAGCCCTACTAGGTGGAAGGCTACTTCGCAGGATCCGCAATAAAGTTCAGATATTCCCTGTTGCGTCCGTTGCCTTTCCTCCAGGTCGTTTACCTTTGACACTGCGCTTGCCGCACCCGTAATATACCTCCCGCTCACACGCTCACGACATGCTGCCCGGGGCAACCACCCATGACGCCTGTGCCAACAGACTACGACCTCGATCTGAAGGTTGCGGAACTCAGGATCAGCGGATTCACGATCTTCGAGGACCTCGTCGCACCGGAGAAAATAGATCGCATACGGGAGGCCTTCATGCCGCGGCTGGAACGGCTCAAGGCCCGTGAAGCACATGAGATCCACCCGAAGGAAAGGGGAGATGTCCGCACGGGCAAGGGACGGCAGCAGTTCGTCAACCGCTATACCATGCACGTACCCTGGGAACCGCCTTTCTCCGATCCGGAGATCTACGAGCACCCCGTGGTGCTGGCTTTCCTGGAACGATACTGGGGCGTCGACGATTTCCACATCACCTGCTACCACTCCAACAATCCCTATCCGGGCAGCGAGTACCAGCCCTGGCACCGGGACATTCACCTGATTACGCCCCATATCGGCCTGCCGGTCTGCCCTCATTTCGGCATCAAGTTCCCCCTGGTGGACACCAGTGAAGAGAACGGCAGCTTCGAAGTCATGCCGGGCACGCAATACCTGGCGGACCCCGACATGGAGAAATCCTACGATGACGTGCTGCTGCGGGGGGATTTCCCGCCCGCCCACCGGCTGAACCTGAAAAAGGGCACGTTCTGGGTGCAGGACCCGAGGGCCCTTCACCGGGGCACGCCGAACCGTTCGAACCATGCCCGGGTGGAGCTGGTCATCTGCTATTCGAGACCGTGGTTCCGCACGTCCACGATCGAGATGACGGAATCGGAATACGGCAAGCTCTCGAACCGCGGCAGGACGCTGCTGTCACGCAGCACGATCGTGACGGCGTGATCCGCGACCGGACTCTCCACCCAATAACCGGAGCATTCCATGCTGTCCAGTGGCCAGATCGATCATTTCCACACCTTCGGTTTTCTGGTCATTCGCCAGACGTTTGCCCGGGACGAAGTAGATGCGCTGATCCGGGAGGCCGCCGCGACGTGCACACAGAAGCTCGGCCGCGACATCGGTGAAGAAGAATGGCTGTGGGACGGGGAGTTCGTGGAGTCGCGTCCCGCGCTGACGCGGCTCGTGGAGGACGACCGGATTTACCTGCCCGTGACGGAACTGCTGGGCGACGACCTCATCTGGATCGGTTCGGAGGGGATGTGGGGGATCGATCCTGAGTTGGCCGACCACACGTGGCATTTCGACGGTCACAAGACGTCACGGTTGCTCGACTATACCCGGACCAAGGTCATGCTGTATCTCGATCCGCAGACAAAGGATACCGGCGCGCTTCGGGTCATACCCGGTTCCCACCGGGATCCCTTGCACCAGGCGCTCCTGCCCCTCCAGGATGCTCACCTGGGCGGCGATCCCAGCCCCTTCGGGGTCGACGGCCTTCGGATCCCCGGTTGCGCCGTCGAGACCGAACCCGGCGATATCGTCCTGTTCAACCAGTGGCTCTACCACGCGGTTTTCGGCAAGACGGGGAAACGGCGGGTCATCGTTTTCAAGTTCGGCCCCCGTCCACGCACCGGTGCCCACCGGGACATGCTACGTGAAGGCGCTCCGCAGGGTTTCAGGCCCCACCCGTCATTCCTGGATAGCGAGCGTCCCCGCTTGCGACGACTGGCCGAGGGCATGGAAGCGGTCGGCAGGAAAGCCGAATAGACGAAACGAAATCCCGGCGGCAAGTAAGACGACCGGCGGCAAGTAAGACGCCCTGCGGCAGGTCAGACGTCCGGCGCCCGTCAGACCGGCCGCTTGATCCTCGCCACGATGCCTCCCCACCAGTTTCGCAGGTCCTCGAAGGCGCTGTAGACCAGGGGCAGCGCGATCATGGCGCCGATGGTGGAGAAGATCAACCCGCCCATGACGGAGCGGCCCATGGGATAATAGGGCTGGTCGCCCAGGGTGGCGGTTCCGATGGCCATGGGCAGCAGGCCGAGCATGGTGGTAAACGCCGTCATCAGGATTGGCCGCAGGCGGTCGCGGCCGGCCTGGATGATCAGCTCCCGGCCCTTCAGGCGGCCCTCCCGCTCCAGGTGCTTGATGTGGTCGATGAAGACGATGGCGTTGTTGACCACGACCCCGATCAGTATCACGATGCCGATCATGGCGAGTACCGACATGTTGGTACCGGTAGCCCACAGCATCCAGTAGCACCCGAAGTAGGCGAAGGGGATGGACACGAGGATGATGATCAGGGGATCGATATAGGACTCGAACAGGGATCCCAGGAGCAATAGTACGGCAACGAGTGCGAGGAGGATCGCGGTCACCATGGCGGCCGTATCTTCCTCCAGCTGCTCCCACCGGTCCCCGAGGCGCCATGAATAGCCCCTGGGCAGGGAGAGGTCCGCCAGGCTGGTGCTGATTTTGCCGCCGAGGGTTTCTATGCCCTCTTTGGTGGTGTTCGCGCGGACCATCAGGATGGTCTCGCTGTCCCGGCGGAAAACGGTCCTGAAGGCCGGCGTCTGGGTGAAACTGGCCATGGTGGCCAGCGGGAGCTGGGTGCCATCGTCCAGGTAGACTGCCTGGTCCCGGAGCTGGTGGACGGTCTCGCGGTCCTCCTCCTTGGACTGTACCCATACCCGGATTTCCCGGTCTTCGGTCTTCAGGCGCTTCAGTTCGTTGCCGCGGATCCCCGAAAGGGTCATTTCGGCGACGCGCCGGGGCGTAAGACCGAACTTGCCCGAGACCTCCCGGTCCACGGTGACCTGGACCTCATCCTGCGTTTCCTCGTTGTCCAGGTCGGTGGTGATGGCCGTGATCTCCGGCAACTGGCCCAGCCGCGCGTTCACGTCCTCCGCGATCTGTTCGAGCCGCCTCGGGTTTTCTCCGTGCAGGGCGATGCTCACCCTCGGATCTTCCTCGCCGCCCTCGCCCCATCGCCATCTCACGACGAGCCCCGGCACCTCGGGGATGGTCTCCCTTATGGTCCTGGCGACCTCTTCCGAAGTCCGGAATGTCTGCACGCCGCCCTGGGTGCCGAGGATCAACAGGATCGCGACGTACAGCGCCGTCAGCACGGCGGTGATCTGCAGCGCGTTGGGTTTCCTGCGCACCAGGATGAGCACGACCGCGCACAGGGCGAGCGATCCCCAGACCCAGGGCGCTTTTGCCTTGTGCCGCAGGACGTCCCAGGCCGAGTCGTCCGCGCCGTTCTGGAGGAACACTTCGAAGGTGATGCGTCCGGGCCGGAAATCGGAACGTATGGCCCGGATGTTCAGCGAATCGGCCGAAGCCATCCACTGGTTCTCCAGGTCGGTCACGAACCGGTCGGTGTATTCCAGGCTGGCGTACTCGCCGGGTTCGATATACATCCAGACCCGGCGCGGGTCCGAGGACGAATTGTCCATGGTCACGCTGCGCATGGGCACCAGAAAGGTCAGGATGACGAAGCCCCCCAGGATGAGCGCCACGTCGAGCCGGTGGTTCAGCACCCATCCGATCACCTGGGCGTACCGTTGTTCGAGTGCTTCCAGCAGGCTGACCGTCGGCAGGCCTCCTTCTCGTAGCAGCCGGGAAGCCAGGAGCGGTATGAAGCTGAGCGACATCACCAGGGACGAGATCAGGGAGATGGTGATGACCAGACCGAACTCGCGCATCTCCGTCTGCGCGTTTCCGCCTCCTATGAATAGCAGGGGCAGGAACACGATAGCCGTCGTCAACGTGGCGGCGCTGACGGCCACCGATACTTCGCGGGCGCCCTGGATCGCCGCCTGCACGGGCTCCACACCCATCCGCCGAAGCCGGACGATGTTCTCCAGCACCACCACGGCGTTGTCCACCAGCATCCCGATGCCGAGCATCAGCCCCATGAGCGAAATGAGGTTGAGCGACAGGATGCCGTAACCGGTATTCACGAAATACATGACCGTGAAGGTCACGAGGATGGATGCGGGGATGGATGCGGCGATGATGAAAGTCGTCCTGTACCGCCGCAGGAAGAAAAACAGCACGCCCAGGGCGAACAGGCCGCCCCACATGCCTGCGGTGCCAAGCGCTTTCAGTGAATTCAGTATCCAGGAAGACTGCTCGAAGAAGATGAAGTAGGTCAGGCCGGGCCAGCGCGGATCGCGGGTCAGGTCGCTCAGGGTCTCCTTCACGGCCGCCGTGACTTCCACCGTGTTGGCGTTCGACTCCTTGCTGATCACCATGCCCACGGCGTCCTGGCCGTTCAGGCGGAACCGGCGGTATGACGTGGGCTTCCGGTATTCCACCCGTGCCACGTCGCTGAGCTTGAGGCCCCTTTCATTGATCGGGTAGGACTGGATGTCCTGCACGGTTTCGAAGGCGCCCGAAAGCCGGACGATATAGCGGAACCCGCCGTCTTCCACGTAGCCTCCGGGCGAGTCCATGTTGGCCTGGTCCATGGCGCGGATGAACTGTTCCACGTTCACCCTGTACGCCTTCAGCAGGTCCTCGTCCAGGTCGATGATCACCTGCCTGGACCTGGAACCCCACGCGTCGATGCCGGCGATGCCGTCGATCCGCTCGATGCGGGGGATCAGCTGCTCGTCGACGACCTGGAACAGGGCGTCGCGGTCGCCGTGCCAGGACAGGGAGAGATACATGATGGGGATGTCCGTGCTGGAGAACTTCCGCACCCAGATCCGGTTGATCTCGTCCGGCAGCGCCGGCCGCACCCGTTCCACGCGGTCCCTGACCTCCACGTAGGCCAGCTTCATGTCAGTGCCCGGCTCGAAGACGAGGTTGACGTTCACGCCGTTGGTGCTCGAATTGGACTCCACGCGCCGCAGTCCGCGCAGGGTCTTCAATTCCCCTTCCAGCGGACGGGCGATCAGGTGGACGTTGTCCTCCGGCGTGGAATTGGGATAGGGAACCCAGACGTTCATCCAGATACCGTCCCTCGCCGGAACGAGCTCCATCGGCAGAAGCCGGAAAGAGACCGCTCCGAAGAGGATCGCGCTGACCAGGACCATGAACACGGTGACGGGCCTGCGGAAGGCGAAGGCGGTCCAGTTGTAGGGGGAAAGGAATTTGAACATATCAGACTCGCATGTCAGTCTCGTTGACTCCTGGTCATGACCGGACGCGACCCTCAGGGGCGAGACCCTCCGCCGGAGCGCTCGCCGCCGGAGCGCTCGCCGCCGGAGCGTCATGCTGATCCCGGTCCACCAGCGAGTAGATCACCGGGATCACGATGAGGGTCAGAAAGGTCGATGCGATCAGCCCCGCGATTACGGTAACGGCGAGGGGCGTGCGGATCTCCGCGCCTTCGCCCAGGCTCAGCGCGAGCGGAAGCAGTCCCAGGATCGTCGTGGCCGTAGTCATGAGTATGGGGCGAAGCCGGACCCGGCCCGCGGTGATGACCGCCTCGATCCGCTCAATGCCGCGGCGCCGCAGCTGGTTGGTATAGTCCACCAGCACGATGGCGTTGTTCACCACGATCCCGGCCAGCATGATGATGCCGATCAGGACGATCACGCTGATCGCGATATCCAGTAGATAAAGGGTAAGCAAGACACCCGAAAGGGCAAGCAGAAAGGAGATCATGATGATGAACGGATGGAGCAGCGACTCGAACTGCGAAGCCATGACCAGGTAGACCAGGAATACGGCCATGGCGATGGCCAGCAGCATGCTGCGCGAAGCGATGGTCATCTCCCTGTATTGGCCGCCGATGTCGATGCTGAAGTCGTCGGGAAGACGCATTCCCGCCAGGCTTTCCTGCATGTCGCCGGCCACGCTTCCCAGGTCGATGCCGGTCAGATTCGCCGTCACCAGGGCCACGCGCTGCTGGTCGATGCGCCGGATCTCGCTCGGGCCTTCGTCCAGCTGGACCCGGGCCACGGCGCCGAGTTGGATCGGACCGCCATCCTGCGTGCGGGAAAAAGACGCCTGGGTGCTCGACTGGAATGCCGATTCCTCCCCTTCTTCATTGCGGTTCATCTGCTCATTCTGTCCGGTGTTACTCCGTTCGCCCGCGTTTACGGCCATGGCCTTCAACTGGGCGATCTGCCTCCGGTCTTCTTCCCTCGCCCGCACCAGGATGTCGATTTTGCGTTCTCCCGCCGAGAACCGGGTGGCCACGCTGCCGCGGACCTTGTTCCGGATCGCGTCCGCGGCCTGCCCGATGTCCACGCCGAGGACCGCCATCCGGTCACGGTCGAATACGATCACGGCTTCGGGGTAGCCCGCCTCCATCAGGGACCGCACGTCCCTCAGGCCTTCCAGGTCGCCCAAGACGTCGACCACCTCGCCGCTGACGCCGCGGAGGTCCTTGAGGTTGTATCCCCGGATCTCGACCTCCAGCGGGGCCTTGAAGCTGAACAGCGCCGGCCGGACGAATTCGACCCGGGCGTCCGGTATATCGGCCAGGCGTTGCCGCAGGCGGTCCATGACGGGATCGCTGCCCCGCGCCCGAATGGCTTCCGCGTCGAGCATGACCCCGACACGGGCCACGTTCTCGCGTTCTTCATCCATGAGCGAACCGCTGGACTCCATCGCGCCCACCACGACATAGACCTGCCTGATGTCCGCATCCTCCCGGATCAGGGATTCGATCATCGTCGCGGTTTCGTCCGTTTCCGCCAACGGCGTGCCGGTGGGCAGGATGAGGTCCACCGCAAACTCGCCCTGCTCCATTTCCGGGATCAGTTCTGTTCCGAGGCGGGGAATGAGCACGGTAGTCGTCCCGACGATCGCCGCGACCACGAGCAACGTGACAAAGCGCTGGTTGAGGGCCCGGGTGAGGAAGGACACGTAGGCAGACTGGAGTCCTTCGAGCCCCATGTTGAATACGTAAAGGACCGGTTGAGCCACCTTGCCCAGTACCCAGAAAACCCCGCGCAGGAGAAACCACACGGGCAGGAGGGCCACGAGCAGCAGGTTGGGGACGATCGTAAACAGGATCTTGAACAGACTGCCGACCAGGAACCGGACGAGCCGGTAAATGGGCAGGATCATCCGGGAGAAGAAGACTATGATCCAGCGAGGAATCAACACGACTGCGCGCAGCCCCCGGATCTTGGCAATCTGAACATCCGGGCTCCGGTACTGTCGTACGCTTCCCCACAGCCAGTGGCCTGCAAGCAGGAGAATCCTGCCGACAAGGTATAAGGGAAAGACCAGGGTCCAGCGCGCCGCACCTGGGGCCTGATCGCCACCCCTTTGACGGAAATCCTGCGCGATTTCGCCGAACCAGCGCAGCCCGGGGAAGGTGTTCACGAACCAGTTCGCCGAATCGCTGACCAGCCTGCCGGTGAACCATCGGATCGCCCCGCCGCGCTCCTCCGCGGCCGTCCGCCTGTAATCTCCGAAGGCCGACTGTACCCAGAGGCCCTGCCCCGCCCTCTCACCC
>VXWP01000072.1 GCA_009835325.1 Gemmatimonadota bacterium
TGGCTGTACCGGTCCAGCCCCGTACCCGCGGGAATCAGGTGACCCATGATCACGTTCTCCTTCAGTCCGAGGAGCGCGTCCCGCTTGCCCTGGATGGCCGCTTCGGTCAGCACGCGCGTCGTTTCCTGGAAAGCCGCCGCGGAGACGAAGCTCTCGGTACTCAGCGCGGCCTTGGCGATACCCAGCAAGAGCGGCTGGTTCGTCGCCGGGTCGCCGCCTTCGCGCAGCACGCGGTCGTTCTCCCACTGGAAACGGGTGCGGTCCACGGCCTCACCCTTCAGAAACTCCGTGTCGCCCGGGTCGTCCACCTTGACCTTCTGGAGCATCTGGCGCACGATGACTTCTACGTGCTTGTCGTTGATGCTCACGCCCTGCATGCGGTAGACTTCCTGGATCTGGTTCACCAGGTATTCCTGTACGGCGTTCACCCCCTGGATCTCGAGAATGTCGTGGGGGTCGATGGACCCTTCGGACAGGGGTTCGCCCGCCTGCACCCGGTCGCCGTCGCGTACGCTGAGATGGCGGCCCTGGGGGATCAGGTATTCCTGTTCCGACCCGTCGTCGGCGCGCACGAGGAGGCGGTGGGAGCGCCGGACGATGCCGGCGACCTTCACGACGCCGTCCACCTTCGCCACCGTGGCGGGGTCGCGCGGCCGGCGCGCCTCGAAGAGTTCGGCGACGCGCGGCAGGCCGCCGGTGATGTCCCGGGTCCTGCCGATGGAGCGCGGTATGCGCGCGAGGACCGTACCGGGCTGCACGTGGGTGCGTTCGGTATTGCTCTGGTCCGTGAACTCGGTGACGAGCAGGTGGGCGCCGGTGGGCAGGTTGTATTCATCCTTCTTCTTGCCCTTGGCGTCCGCGATGTAGATACGCGGATGGAGCGCCCGGGAACCCCGGTTCTCCGTGATCACCTTCTGCCGCATGCCCGTGGTGTCGTCCAGCTGTTCACGAAGCGTCTCTCCCGCCACCACGTCTTCGAGCTGCACTTCGCCGGCCTGGACGGCGATGATCGGGATGTTGTAGGGGTTCCATTCGAACAGGGCCTGGTTCTCCTCGACGACGTCGCCGTCCTCCGTGAGCATGACCGCGCCGTAGGGGATGAAGAAGTGGGCCCGCCGGTTGTCGTCGGCGTCCAGGATGGTGATTTCGCCGGCCCGACCGATGACGACGGGGAGGCCGTTCTCCTGGGTGACGGTCTCGACCGCGGTAAAGACGGCCTTGCCCGCCTGCTTCGTGGTAATCTTGTTCTGCGTGGCGTCGCGGCTCGCGATCCCGCCGATGTGGAAGGTGCGGAGCGTCAGCTGCGTACCCGGCTCGCCGATGCTCTGCGCCGCCATGACGCCGACGGCCTCGCCCATTTCCACCATGGAGCCCGTGGCGAGGTTCCGGCCGTAGCACCGGGCGCACACGCCGCGCTTGGTCTCGCAGGTCAGCACGGACCGGATGTGCACGGTTTCGCTCATCTCCGCATCGGGATCGGCCGAGTACTGCACGCCGCCGCGCTGTTCGATGAGGTCGGCGACTTCCTCGTTGATCTCCTCGCCGGCGGCCGTCAGCAGTTCCCGCGTGATGGGGTCGTAGATGTCGTCCAGCACGACCCGGCCCAGCACCCGGTCGCCCAGCGGTTCCATGACGTTCTCGCCCTCCTTCAGGGCGCCGATCTCGATGCCTCGGATCGTGCCGCAGTCCGCCTCGTTGATGATCACGTTCTGCGCCACGTCCACCAGCCGCCGGGTCAGGTAGCCGGCGTCCGCGGTCTTGAGGGCCGTGTCGGCCAGTCCCTTGCGCCCGCCGTGGCTGGAGGTGAAGTACTCGAGGACCGTAAGCCCTTCCTTGAGGTTGGACAGGATGGGCGTCTCGATGTACTCGCCGACCTGTCCGACGACCTTCCGCTGGGGCTTGGCCATGAGGCCGCGCATGCCGCACAGCTGTCCCACCTGGTCCAGCTTGCTCCGCGCGCCGGAGGCCATCATCATGTAGAAGGGATTGAAGCCGTCGTCCGACTCCTCGAGCGTGGTCTCGACGACCTCGTTCAGCTTGGTCCGGGTGTGCTGCCACACGTCGATCACCTTGTTGTATCGCTCGCCCTCGGTGATGGCGTGGCCCTCGTACTGTTCCTGAATGGACTGCACCTCGGCTTCCGCGTCACTGATCATCTGCGCCTTCTCGTCTGGGATGACCACGTCGTCGATGCCCGAGGTCAGGCCCGAAAGGGTCGCGTAGTGGAAACCCAGCCGCTTGACTTCGTCGAGGAGCACGCACGTGCGGTAGTTCCCCAGCTGGCGGTATACGGTGGCCACCATGTCCCGGATGGCCCCGCTGTCGAACACCTCGTTCTGGAAGCCGATCTCCGGGGGCAGGATCTGGTTGAAGATGACCCGGCCGACGGTCGTTTCCATCATCTTGCCCTCGTGGCGCAGCTTGATGATGGCATGGAGATCCACGAGGTCGTTGTCGAAGGCGAGCATCACCTCGGAAACGCTCGAGAAGATCTTGCCTTCGCCCCGGCAGCCCGTGAGCTCCTTGGTCAGGTAGTAGCACCCCAGGACGATGTCCTTGCTGGGCGCGCAGATCGGCTGCCCGTTCTTCGGATCGAGAATGTTGTTCGAGGACAGCATCAGGACCCGGGCCTCGATCTGGGCCTCGAAGGACATGGGGACGTGCACCGGCATCTGGTCGCCGTCGAAATCGGCGTTGAAGGCTTCGCAGACGAGCGGGTGGATGCGGATGGCCTTGCCTTCCACGAGCACCGGCATGAAAGCCTGGATACCCAGCCGGTGCAGGGTGGGAGCCCGGTTCAGCAGGACCGGGTGGTCCTTGATGATCTCTTCGAGGATGTCCCAGACCTCGGGCTCCTCGCGTTCCACGATCTTCTTCGCGCTCTTGACCGTCTGCACGAAGCCCCGGTCTTCCAGCCGCTGGATGATGAAGGGCTTGAAGAGCTCCAGGGCGATGTTCTTGGGCAGCCCGCACTGGTGGATCTTGAGCTCGGGTTCCACCACGATGACGGAACGGCCCGAGTAGTCCACCCGCTTGCCGAGCAGGTTCTGGCGGAAGCGCCCCTGCTTGCCCTTGAGCAGGTCCGAGAGGGACTTGAGGGAGCGGTTCCCGTCGCCCCGCACGGCCCGCGAACGCCGGCCGTTGTCGAGCAGCGCGTCCACCGCTTCCTGCAGCATCCGCTTCTCGTTGCGCAGGATGACGTCCGGCGCGCGGATCTCGAGCAGTTTCTTGAGCCGGTTGTTCCGGTTGATGACGCGCCGGTACAGGTCGTTGAGATCGGAGGTGGCGAACCTTCCGCCTTCCAGGGGCACCAGCGGCCGCAGGTCGGGAGGGATGACCGGCAGCACTTCCATGATCATCCATTCGGGCCGGTTGCCGTCGGAGTCCGGTCCGTTGGAGTTCCGGAACGCCTCGACCACCTTCAGCCGCTTCAGTGCGTCGTTCTTCCGCTGGACCGAGGTTTCCATCCGTACCCGGGTCCGCAGTTCGACGGAAAGCTCTTCGATGTCGATCTCGGACAGCAGGCGGCGCAGGGCGCCCGCGCCCATGTCCGCCTCGAACTCATGGCCCGCCTCCTCGAGGTCCATGAAGGTGTCCTGGTCGATAATCTCGCCGATCTGGTACTCGGTGTCTCCCGGGTCCAGCATGACGTAGGACTCGTAGTAGATTACCCGTTCCAGGTTCCTGATGGAGAGGTTCAGCAGGTTGCCGATGCGGCTGGGGGGCGACTTGAAATACCAGATATGGCAGACCGGAACGGCCAGCTCGATGTGTCCGAGCCGTTCCCGCCGCACCTTCGCCTGCGTGACTTCCACGCCGCAACGGTCGCAGATGACGCCGCGGTAACGGATCCGCTTGTACTTGCCGCAGTTGCACTCCCAGTCCTTCACGGGACCGAAGATGCGTTCGCAGAAAAGGCCGTCGCGTTCCGGTTTGAAGGTCCGGTAGTTGATGGTCTCCGGTTTCGTCACTTCCCCGTAGGACCACCTGCGGATCGTTTCGGGGGAGGCCAGTTGTATCCGGATCGTGCTGCGGTTCTTGGGCTGCTTGTGCATTAGATCGACCACTGGTGACACCTCCTGATCATTATCATCGCTGCAAGCCTCGGGTCGGCATGTCGGCGGCCGGAGTCCCTCCGGGAACGCCGCTCGTGAGGTGTAAACCGTTTCATTCTTCGAGCTGGACGTCCAGGGCCAGGCTCTGGAGTTCCTTGACGAGGACGTTGAAGGATTCCGGTATCCCCGGTTCAGGCGGGTTGTCGCCCTTGACGATGGCCTCGTACAGCCGGGAACGGCCGTTGACGTCGTCCGACTTCACGGTCAGCATCTCCTGCAGCGTGTACGAAGCGCCGTAGGCCTGCAGGGCCCAGACCTCCATTTCGCCGAAACGCTGGCCGCCGAACTGGGCCTTTCCGCCGAGCGGCTGCTGCGTAACCAGGGAGTAGGGACCGATCGACCGGGCATGGATCTTGTCTTCGACCAGGTGGTTCAGCTTCATGACGTACATGTAGCCGACCGTGACTTCCTTGTCGAAGGGCAGGCCCGTCTTGCCGTCGTAGAGCGTACTCTTGCCGGATTCGGGCAGGCCGGCGTCGTCCAGCGCGTTCTTGATTTCATCGATGGACGCCCCGTCGAACACCGGGGTCGCGATATACCTGCCCTCTTCCCTGGCGACCCATCCGATGTGGATCTCCATGATCTGGCCGAGATTCATCCGGCCCGGCACGCCCAGGGGATTCAGGATGATATCGATGTGGCGCCCGTCCGGCAGGTAGGGCATGTCCTCTTCCGGGACGATCTTCGCCACCACGCCCTTGTTCCCGTGCCGGCCGGCCATCTTGTCGCCCACGGAGAGCTTTCTCTTCTTGGCCACGTACACCTTGACCAGTTGAATCACGCCGGGGGCCAGTTCGTCGCCGCGCCGGATCTTCTCCTGCTCGCGTTCCAGCTGGTTCTCGATTTCCCGGATGTTCTTGGCCGAAGCCTGGATGACCTTCCGGACCTGTTCGTTCAGGGCCGCGTTGACCACCCACCGCTCACTCTGGAT
This sequence comes from Gemmatimonadota bacterium, assembly GCA_009835325.1. Taxonomy (NCBI): domain Bacteria; kingdom Pseudomonadati; phylum Gemmatimonadota; species Gemmatimonadota bacterium. The sequence goes on from VXWP01000072.1 coordinate 5,047, forward strand.
GACCCGGTCGAATTCGAGTTCCGCCAGCCGGCTGTCCGTGTATTTCCGCTTGGCCGGGACCACGACTTCGTCCGTCTCGCCGTCCCGCAGCTCGACGCACACCTTGCCCCTGAGCAGTTCCTTGAGCTTGTCGTTGCGCGTCTCCTTGACCTGGTCGATGCGCTGCTGGTAGTCGCGCTCGAGCTCGCGCAGGGTCTCCCGTTCCTTCTCGCGGGCGACGCTGTCGCTGTCCTTGCGGCTGTAGAGGCGGGTATCGATGACGATGCCCTGCATGCCCGGAGGCGCCTTCAGGGAAGCGTCCCGCACGTCGCCGGCCTTCTCGCCGAAGATGGCGCGCAGCAGGCGTTCCTCCGGAGACAGCTCCCGTTCGCCCTTCGGGGTCACCTTGCCCACGAGGATGTCGCCGGGCCCCACCTCGGCGCCGATCCGGATGATGCCGGATTCATCGAGGTTGCGGACGGCGTCCTCGCTCACGTTGGGGATCTCGCAGGTGAACTCCTCGGTGCCCACTTTCGTCTCGCGGGCGGGAAGCTCGAACTCGGTGATGTGGATAGAGGAGAAGATATCCTGCTTGACCAGTCTTTCGCTGACGACGATGGCGTCTTCGAAATTGTATCCTTCCCAGGACATGAAGGCGGTCAGCACGTTGCGGCCAAGGGCGAGTTCACCCTGGTCCGTGGCCGGCCCGTCCGCGAGCACCTGCCCCGCTTCCACGCGGGCGCCGGTCTGCACGATCGGCTTCTGGTTGATGCAGGTCTCCTGGTTGGATTTCTTGAACTTGGTCAGCGGGTACACGTCGGGCGGCGTGTCGAAGAGATCGGAATCGTCGGTCTCGTCCGGCGTCACCGTGATCATGTCGGCCGAGACCTGCGTCACGGTCCCGCTCTGCCTGGCGACCACCACCGCGCCGGAATCCACGGCGACCTTCCGCTCCATGCCGGTGCCCACGAGGGGCGCCTCGGTGCGCAGGAGGGGTACCGCCTGCCGCTGCATGTTGGATCCCATGAGGGCCCGGTTGGCGTCGTCGTGTTCCAGGAAGGGGATCAGGGCCGCGGACACGCCGAGGATCTGCTTGGGCGAAACATCCATGTAGTCGACCTCTGCGGGGTCGACCAGCTTGATGTCGCCCTTGTTGCGCGTGGGAATGCGGCCGACGATGCGTCCTTCGTCGTCCAGCGAAATCGCCGCCTGGGCGATCATGTAGTCCTCTTCCTGATCGGCCGACAGGTAGTCGATCTTCTCGGTGATCCGGCCCTTCTCCACCCGGCGGTAGGGCGTCTCGATGAAGCCGAACCGGTTGATCCTGCCGTAGGTGCCCATGTAGGCGATCAGGCCGATATTCGGACCTTCCGGCGTCTCGATGGGACAGATGCGCCCGTAGTGGGTATGGTGCACGTCGCGGACCTCGAAACTGGCGTGCGACCGGTCCAGGCCGCCCGGACCGAGCGAACTGAGCCTGCGCTTGTGCGTCAGTTCGGCCAGGGGGTTGGTCTGCTCCATGAACTGCGACAGCTGGCTGCTGCCGAAGAACGCCGCGATCACCGAAGAGACCGTCCGGGCGTTCACCAGGTCCTGGGGCGTGATCGAGTCGGCGTCGTGGAGGCTGATCCGGTCACGGATGGTCCGGGACATGCGGGTCAGTCCGGTATTGAACTGCTGGGCGAGGAGTTCGCCCACGGACCGCGTCCGCCGGTTGCCCAGATGGTCGATGTCGTCCGTGACGCCTTCGCCCCGCCTCAGTTTCAGCAGGTAGTCGATGATGGCGATGAAGTCGTTCGACGTCAGGATGGTCGTATCGATGGGCACGTCCAGGTTCAGGCGCTTGTTGAGCCGGTGGCGCCCGACGGCCGCCAGGTTGTACCGCTTCTGGTTGAAGAACATGCGGTCCATCAGGGCCTGGGCCGTTTCCAGGTTGGGCGGATCGCCCGGCCGCAGCAGGCTGTACATCTTGGACAGCGCCTCTTCCGACGTGGCGGTCGTGTCCTTCTTGAAGGTATTGGCCAGGACATCCGGTTCCCGGGTCGGGTCCATCCGGACGATCTTGACCTTGCCCGGGTGACCGTTCCCTTCGGCCAGACGTTCGGCCAGCGCTTCCGTCAGCGGTTCGCCGCTCTCGGCAATCACCTCATCGGTCTTCTTGTCGACCACCTTTGCGCCGATGCTTCGGCCGACGAGTTCGCCGGTCTTGTTGGCCCGGACGTCGTCGAATTCATAGAACAACTGGTAGATATCTTCGTTGCTTTCGTAGCCCAGGGCCCGCAGCAGCAGCGTCACGGGGAATTTCCGCTTCCGGTCGATGTGTACGAAGAGCACGTCGTTCACGTCCAGGCTGAACTCCAGCCAGGTGCCGTGCTCAGGAATGATGCGGGCGGAATAGAGCTGCTTGCCGTTGGGGTGGGTCTCTTCCGAGAAGAACACGCCGTAGGAACGCTGCAACTGGGATACGATGACCCGTTCGGCGCCGTTGATGATGAAGGTGCCCTTCTCCGTGATCAGGGGGAGCTCGCCGAGGAATACGGTCTGCTCGATGATGTCCTTGACCTTCTTGCTGTCGGCCTTTGCGTTTTTGCTGTCGCCCTTCGTGTTTTTGCCGTCCCCCTCCTCGCGGATCACCAGGCGCAGCCGCGCCTTCAGGGGGATCGCGTAGGTCATGCCCCCTTCCAGGCACTCGAGAACGGTGTACTTGGGCTCTCCGAGCATGTACTCGATGAATTCGAGCGAGAAGTGCTCGTGGATGTCCGTGATGGGGAAAATGTCGAGGAAAACGGCCTGCAGGCCCTGGTTCCGGCGTTCGGAAACGGGCACGTCGGCCTGCAGAAACGCGTTGAAGGAATCTATCTGGACCGCCAGAAGATTCGGCATTTCGATGATGGAGGGCAGTTTGGAATAATCGTGGCGTGTGATCTGGGTATTATCCATCGGCTGACCACTTCCTTTCGGCAGGTAGGTGAATAGTACACGCGGACACAAGGCAACGACCCCGTGCGCGTGACGGGATCGCCGCACATGCCGCGCGGACCCGGTCCTGACTTACCTTCCCGCCTATTTGAGTTCGACTGTTCCGCCCGCTTCTTCGATCTGCTTCTGAATGTCGTCGGCTTCTTCTTTCGGGACGCCCTCCTTCAGTGCGCCGGGAACGCCGTCAACCAGTGCCTTGGCCTCTTTCAGTCCCAGGCCCGTAATCGCGCGCACGACCTTGATGACCTGGATCTTCTTGTCGCCGAAACCGGTCAGCACGACGTCGAAGCTGTCTTTTTCCTCTTCCACCGGCGCGGCCGCGTCTGCGGCGCCGGGTGCGGCGACAGCCACCGTCGCCGCGGCTGAAACACCGAACTTGTCTTCGAGCGTCTTCACGAGATCATTCAATTCCAGCACCGTCAGCTGTTCAATCTGATCTACGATATCGGACACGGCCATGATGCTTACCTCCATTGGATTTAAGGGATACTGCCGTTAATGTTCTTGATCTTCTGCTCAGCTCTTCTGCTCAACGCTCCTGCTGCGAAGCCTTCTGCTGCGAAACGGCCGACAGGGTGCGGACCAGGCCGCTCAGCACGCCGGACAACGTGAACACCAGGCCGTTGATCGGCGCGGCGATGCCGCTCACCGTCTTGGCCAGCAGCTCGTCCCTGCCGGGCAGCTTTGAAAGCGTCACGGCCTGCGCGGCGTCGATGATCTCGCCGGTCAGGAACCCGCCCTTGATGCGGGGGCGTTCTTCGTGGTCCTTGCCGAAATCGATGAGGATCTTCGCCGGGGCCACCGGGTCGGCCGACAGGACGAGCGCCGTCGGTCCGTCCAGGGTCTCGCCCAGGTCGGGCAGGCCCGCGTCCGCGACGGCGAGGCGCGTCAGCGTGTTCTTGATGACGCGGCATTCCACGGACTCTGCCCGCAGCCGGCTTCGAAGTTCGGTTACCTCGCCGACGTCCAGGCCGGTGAGGTCCGTCAGGTACACGCTTTCGGTTTCCTTCAATCGCGTCGACAGATCCTGGACGATCTGCTCTTTAACGGCACGCGGCTGGGGCATGGTGTCGAGACTCCTTTGATTTCAACGGCTTCCGGGCCGTCAACGGCTTCCGGGCCGTGGATGCGTCTACGCCTCGCGGGCCGCCGCCTGGCGGTCGACCTGTACGCCGGGTCCCATGGCGGAGGAGACGGTAAGACGCCTGATGTATTGCCCTTTGGCGGATGCAGGCTTCGCCCGCATGACCGCGTCGATGAACGTCGAGGCGTTCTCCGTCAGCTGCTCCACGGAGAAGGACACCTTGCCCACGGGACCGTGCAAGTTGCCGTTGCGGTCCACGCGGTATTCGATCCGGCCCGCCTTGACTTCCCGGACCGCGGGACCGACGTCGAAGGTCACGGTGCCGCTCTTCGGGTTGGGCATGAGGCCCCTCGGACCCAGTACGCGGCCCAGCTTGCCGACGTCACGCATGATATCGGGCGTGGCGATCACGACGTCGAAATCGGTCCAGCCCTTCTCGATCTGCTCGATGTACTCGTCGGCGCCGACGTAATCCGCGCCGGCCTCCTGGGCGTCCTTCTGCGCTTCGCCCCGGGTCAGCACGAGTACCCTGGTTTCCTTCCCCGTTCCGTGGGGCAGCGCGATGGCGCCCCGTACCATCTGGTCCGCGTGGCGGGGATCCACGTTCAGCCGCATGGCCACGTCGACGGTCTCGTCGAATTTCGTCTTCGAGGTTTCCTTGACGATCGTCAACGCGTCCTCGAGGGGATAGTCCTTCCCCGCTTCCACTTTTTCCCTGGCGGCCAGGTAGCGCCTGCCTCTTTTCATGGCCCATCTCCTTGCGACTTGCCTCGGTTAGCCTTCCACCTCGATGCCCATGCTGCGGGCCGTGCCTTCGATCATGCGCATGGCCGCTTCCGTATCCGCGGCGTTCAGGTCCGGCTTCTTGAGCTCGGCGATCTGCCTCACCTGGTCCCGCGTTACCTTGCCGACCTTCTCGCGGTTGGGTTCGCCCGACGCCTTCGCCAGTCCGGCCTCGCGCTTGAGCAGCACCGCGGCCGGGGGCGTCTTCGTGATGAAGGAAAAACTGCGGTCGGCGTACACCGTGATCACGACCGGTATGATCAGCCCCATCTGGTCATTGGTCTTCGCGTTGAAGACCTTGCAGAACTCCATGGGATTGACGCCGTGCTGGCCGAGGGCCGATCCTACCGGCGGCGCCGGATTCGCCTGCCCGGCCGGTACCTGGAGCTTGATCACCGTAGATATCTTCTTTGCCACAGCACCCTCCTACGTGACGTGGGAGACCTGGAGGAAATCGAGTTCCACCGGGGTCGCGCGTCCGAAAATGCTCACCATGACCTTCAGTTTCTGCCGGTCCGGATGTATCGCTTCCACCACGCCGGTAAAATCGGTGAACGGTCCGTCCGTCACCTTGACCTGGTCGCCGGTCCGGTAGGGGATCTCCACGCCTTCTCCCTTTTCCTTGTGCGGCTCGTCCCGGTGCAGAATGCGGTTCAGCTCATTCTCCCGCAGGGGCTGCGGCCGGGGCCCGCTCCCGACGAAATGGGTAACGCCCGGCGCGTTGGTCACCAGGTGCCAGGAGTCACGGTCCATCTCCATTTCCACGAGGACGTAGCTCGGGAAAAGCTTGCGTATGGTAGACGTTTTCTTCCCCTGCTTCATCTCTACGATTTCTTCGGTAGGGATGAGGATCTCGCCGATCTTCTCTTCCAACCCTTCCCGGACCTTGAGTTTCTCCAGGTGGGTCTTCACCTTGTTCTCGTGACCCGAGTAGGTATGAATCACGTACCAGCGCTTGTCCATTGATCACCTCATCATAGGTCGCTACGCGTCAGGCTCCGAGCAGACGGCTCAGTATGATGGACAGGATGAAATCGATCACGCCGGTGAAGGCGGCCAGGATGAGCGTGATGATGATGACCACGGTCGTCGAACCGATCAGTTCGTTCCGGCTCGGCCAGCTCACCTTGGAGAGCTCCGTCCTCACTTCCCTCAGAAAGTCCACCGTTCGTTCGTACATGATCCCTGCTTCGTTCGGTTGCGCCGGTCCGCCCGACCTGCGCCGTTCTTTCCCGCGTGCCCGCGCGCATGTGCGCACCGCATAAAAAGGCAGGCCGGAACCGTGTTTTCCGCTCAGTTCGCGTCGCCGGCCTGCGGTTATGCGCGTCTTCTATGTCAAGTTCATCCGGACCAGCCGGGGGGCGGCGCTTCGGCCGCTCCGTCCGGTGTCCTGTCTATACCTGCCGTGCTACTCGATGACTTCGGTGACGACGCCCGCGCCGACGGTCCTGCCGCCTTCGC
>VXWP01000073.1 GCA_009835325.1 Gemmatimonadota bacterium
TAAAAAGGGGGTGTCACAAGCTTGACACCCCATTTAAATGTTCTGAGATAAAAGCGAAGAACCTATGGAATCTACCTACTTTCCAGTTGACCGATTTTCACCCAATCACTATTCGGGTCTAATACTGTAACAATGTAAATACCTTCGTCTGATCTATGAACGGTGGATGACTGACTAACCAAAGTGGTACTTAATTGCGCAGGTTCCAATTTGTAGAGCCCGCCAGTGATCGCATCGACAGCGAGCCCTATAATTCCACCAAAGATAATGTTCCCCCAGACCCAGCCACTTGCTTTTCGTTGAAGCGTAAGTCTTGCTGTGTGGTAACCATCTAGAGATATGTTTACTATATGCTGATCTTTACGTTTCAATTCAATAAACAGTGGCGTAATCCCCAGGTGTTGGTTGTTTACCGACACTGTAGCACCTTCAGGCACACTAGATACCCCAACTGATTGAGTCTTTCCATGCATAATCGTTGCACACCCGATGGGAAATACAACCATCATCAATGGGATCCACTGACGCAGTTTCATACGTACTCCCTTAGCAAAAAGTGAATTTTATGGTGTCAAACTAGCTTATTACATCAGAGGTTTATGCAGGTCTGTCAGGTATCGATATCTGTGTTGGCATTTAATGGTTAAATGCCGGTTAGTTACCCCCCAAGCCCGTCCTCGCCACCACCACCTTTTCCACCGCTTGCTCCCGCGTATCCGCCATCGCCGTCAAATGCCCCATCTTTCTTCCTGGCCGGGCTTCCTGTTTCCCGTACAGGTGCAGTTTGACTTCCGGAAAGGCCAGGACCGCTGCCCAGTCCGGTTCGCCATTCGCCCACAGATCTCCCAGCAAGTTGGCCATGGCCGCGGGACGGGGCTGTTCGGTCGATCCGAGGGGCAGGCCGCACACGGCGCGGACCTGCTGCTCGAACTGGCTGGTGACGCAGGCGTCGAAGGTGAAGTGGCCGGAGTTGTGGACGCGGGGCGCGATCTCGTTGATGATGAGGTCCCCGTCCCTGTCAAGGAAGTACTCGACACAGGCGACCCCGACGACGTCGAAAGCTTCGAAGACCTTCCGCGTGAGATTCACGGCGGTGACGTTAACCGCACCCGACACGTCGGCCGGGGCGGCCGTGACGTCAAGTATGTGGTTTGAATGCCTGTTCTGGACGGCACCGTAGTGGGCGAAATCTCCGGTCAATCCTCGTGCGGCGACGACCGACAGTTCCAGCTTGAAGTCGATAAACGCTTCGAGCACCGCTTCCTGCCCCGTCATGGACGTCCACGCACGGACCACGTCGTCGGCCGATTCGATCTTCACCTGCCCCTTGCCGTCATAGCCGAATCCTGCTGTCTTGAGCACGGCGGGCGTGCCGATTTCCTCGACGGCCGCTGCCAGTTCCTCCCCCGACTTGACATGACGAAACGGCGCAACCGGAAACCCGTGCTCCGCCAAAAAAGTCTTCTCCCGCAGGCGGTTCTGCGTCGTGTGAAGGACGCTGCCTTTGGGACGAACCGGTGCGATGGGGGATGCAGCGTCGACGCATTCGGCCGATATGTTCTCGAACTCCAGGGTGATGACGTCCACGTCTTCGGCGAAGCGTTTCACGGCATCCACGTCGTCGTAGGCGGCTACGACTTCTCGGTCGGCGACGTGACCGGTGGGCGAGTCGGATTCGGGTGAGAGGGTGTGGACGCGGTAACCCATGCGCCGGGCGGCGATGGCGATCATGCGGCCGAGCTGACCGCTGCCGAGGATTCCGATGGTCGAGCCGGGGAGAACGGGAGCGCGTGTACCGGCCGGGTCATTGGTTCCGCTCACGTCAGCTCGTCTCCCATGACCTTGTCGGTCTGATCTTTCCGGTACTTTCTCAGTTTCTCCCGCAGGTCCGGCCGCGAGTTGGCCAGAATGGCCACGGCGAGCAGGCCCGCATTCACCGCGCCGGACTGGCCGATGGCCAGGGTGCCCACGGGAATGCCGCGGGGCATCTGGACGATGGAGAGCAGGGAGTCCATCCCTTTGAGCGCCTTGCTTTCCACGGGCACGCCGAGCACCGGCAACAGGGTCTGTGCCGCCATCATGCCGGGCAGGTGAGCGGCGCCTCCGGCGCCCGCGATGATGACTTCGAGTCCTCTTCCCTCGGCCTCGGCCGCGTATTCGGCCAGCCAGAGGGGCGTGCGGTGGGCCGAGACGATCCGGCATTCATGGGGCACGTCGAACTGCTCGAGAACGTCCCTGACGTTCTGCATGGTGTCCCAGTCCGACTTGCTGCCCATGACCACGCCGACGAGGGGATTGGGAGAAGATTGCGTTACATTCATGGATTCACCTCTTCATCGACAAAAACACTGGCGTGGAGCACCTGAGCAACCGAATGGAAGATCGCCACCTATGGCAAGGTCGGCACCTATGGCAAGGTCGCAACCTACGGCATGGCACACCGCGAACAGTCATCATTCGTTTCAAATCTCGCATGCGTCGCCGTTGCATCCCATTTTACTTCGTCCCGCAATCCTAAGGACAGGTGGCAAATACAGCAGCAGTCCAAAAGGAATCAACAGGGGAATCTGCATGCACACTTTTCGTGTCGCAAAGATACCGGTGAATATCCTGTCCGTCCTTTTTTCGACCACGACGATTTCGCCTGCGGGAACCTCTCCGATGGGCGACCGGTCTGTTCGCAGTTCGACCCGGTCAAGCCAGTCCATGCGACCCGTACTCGCCGCCTTCTGCGCGCAATCGGGACATTGCTCATTGAAATACAGTCGTATACTCACTACTTAGTCTCGTCCTGCCCCAGAATATGCTCCACCACCTTCGGTCCATGCAAGCGGCTATTTTCGATGAAGATGTCGCTGCTTACGTTGCCGGCGGTGATGACGCCGATGATGTAGATACCGGGGACGTTGGATTCGAAGGTGTCTGGGTCGTGCACCGGGATGTTGTCTTCGGGCTGGACTTCGACGCCCGTGCCGCTCAGGAAGGGCACGTCGGGGCCATGGCCCGTCATGCAGAATACGAAGTCATTCGGGATCACGCGCTCCGTGCCCGCTGCTTCCAGGACCACCTCGGTCTGCCGGATCTCCTTCACCGTGGAATCCATGATGGCCGTGATCGATCCCTCGGCGATGCGGTTCTCCAGGTCGGGCAGGACCCAGTACTTGATGCCCCGGAACGCGCTCTGGCGGTAGGACATGGTGACCCGCGCGCCGGCTCGGTAGAGGGTCAGGGCCGTCTCCACGGCCGAGCTCTTGCCTCCCACGACGAGGACGTCCCGGTCGAAGTAGGGGTGGCCCTCCTTGAAGTAGTGGAAGACCTTGGGCAGTTCCTCACCGGGCACGCCGATCCGGTTGGCGCTGTCGAAGGCGCCGGTGGCCAGGATGACCTTCCGGGTCCGGTAGCGCCGGTCGCCCTCCCGCTGCGAGACCGATTCGATTTCGAAATCCCCGTCCTGACCCGAGATGCGCGTGACCTCTTCGTAGGTGTTCACCTTGAGTCCCTGGGACTCGACGAATTTCAGGTAGTAGTTCAGCGCCTCTTCCCGGGTGGGCTTGAGTCCCTGGACGATCATGGGCACGTCACCCAGCGAGATGAGTTCCGGGGTCGAGTAGAAGACCAGGCCCGTGGGAAACTGGTAGATGGTGTGGACGATGCACTGGCGTTCCACGACCACGTAATCCAGTCCGGCCTGTTTGGCGGCATAGGCTGCGGCGAGTCCGGCCGGCCCGGCCCCGATGATGACGGCGTCGTACAAAATCCCTCCGATCCTAGTCTTCCAGTTCCATGGCGACGACCTCCCACTCCAGGTAGAGGTCCTCCAGCTCCTGCCGGGCGCGTGCGTAGGCGCTGCCGACCCGTTCGACCTGCTCCCGGTCCGAGAAGGTCCCCTCCTCGCCCAGGTCGCCCTCGAGGCGGGCGATCTCCGCCTCCTTCTTCCGGATGGCCTCTTCCAGCGCCTCGGCCATCATCCGCTGCTCCTTGCGTTCCTTCTTACGGGGATCGTAGGCCGTCCCGGCAGCCCCGCCAGTCCCTCCAGTCCCGTCAGCCGCCCCGGCCTTGCGGCGCGGTTTCTTCTCCTTCGCCCGCGCGGCGGCGAGGCGTTGCTCCTCCTTGAAGGCCCGGTATTCCGAGTAGGTGCCTTCCCAGTGGCGGACGCCGTCCTGTTCGAAGATCAGCAGCGCGCCGACCATCTGGTCGAGGAAATAACGGTCGTGGGACGCCACCATGAGCGTGCCGGGGTAGTCGGCCAGGGCCTGCTCGAGGGCCTGCCGGGAGAGGATATCGAGGTGGTTGGTCGGCTCGTCGAGGACCAGGAAGTTCGGTTCCTCCAGGATCAGCTTGGCCAGCGCCAGGCGCCCCTGCTCCCCCCCGCTCAGCAGGCTGACCTGCTTGAAGACATCGTCTCCGCGGAAGAGGAACCGGCCGAGGAGGTTGCGCACGGTACCCTCGTTCATGCCCGGCCTGACCGACCAGAGTTCATTCAGCACGGAACGCTCGCCCGTGAGGCTGGCCCGTTCCTGGTCGTAGTATCCGATGTCCACGCCCGTACCCAGGCGGATGCTCCCGGACGAAGGCGTCTCCTGGCCCACGATCATGCGGAGCAGCGTGGTCTTGCCCGCGCCGTTGTACCCGATCAGGCCCACGCGGTCGCCCAGGTGCTGGGTGAAGTGCAGTTCCGAGAACAGCGTCCTCGTGCCGTAGCTCTTCGACACGTCATTGAGTGCGAGCACGTCCCGGCCGCTGCGCTTCATCGCCCCGAAGTTCAGGGAGGCCGACCGGTGCTTCGTCCGCGGCTTCTCGAGGCGCTCAAGGCGCGCCAGGTGACTTCGTCTTCCCTGGGCCTGCTTGGTCTTGACGCCCTCGATGGTCCGGCGGATGAATTCCTCTCGCTCCTGGATGAAGGCCTGCTGCTGGTCGTAGGCGCGCTGTCGCGCCTTGAGGCGTTCGGCCTTGACCTCCATGGCCCGGGTGTAGTTGCCCGGGAAGTTCTGCAGCCCCAGGTCTTCCAGTTCGGCGATCCGGTTCACGGTCCGGTCGAGAAAGTAGCGGTCGTGGGAAACGAGTAGGATGGCCGCCGGGTGGTCGGTGATGTATTCCTCCAGCCATTCCGTCGCGGCCACGTCCAGGTGGCTTTCCGGCTCGTCCAGCAGCAGCAGGTCCGCGTCGCCCAGCAGCAGCTTGCCCAGGCGAAGGCGCGTCTTCTGCCCGCCGCTGAGCACGTTGACCGGCAGGGGCAGGTCTTCCTCCTTGAAGCCCAGCCCGTGGAGCACGGTCTTTGCGCGGTGCGGGTAGGTGTAGCCGCCGGCCCGTTCGAACTCTTCCGTCAGCCGGCCGTACAGCCCGAGCCGGCGCTCGGTCTCCTCCGCGTCGCCCTTCGCCTTCTCCAGCGCCGCTTCGGCCTCGCGCAACTGCTTTTCCAATGCGTGAATGCGCTCGAAGCTGCTCAGCGCCTCGTCCAGGACCGAGTTGGTGGCGGTCAGGTGCGCGTCCTGGGTCAGGTAGCCGGTCCGGAGGTCCCGACGGCGGGAGATTTCGCCCTCGTCCGGTGACAGGTCGCCGGTGATGAGTTGCAGCATGGTCGTCTTGCCGGTCCCGTTGGAACCGATCAAGCCCACGTGCTGGCCGGGGTCGATGCCCCAGCTGATGCCCTGCAGGACACACTGCGCGCCGTAGTGTTTCGTGACTTTGTGGAAGGATACGAGCGCCATGGGTCAAGTCGTGATTGAGGAAGTCGTGGTCGCCAAAAGCACGCTCGCGGAAGTCGTGTAAGCGGAAACCGTTTCGATGGAAATCGTGTTCACGGAAGTCGCTTCGATGAAAGTCGCGTCCGCGAATTGCAAACGAGATTTACAAAAAAACCATGGAAGGCTGGCCAGAAGCTTCCATGGTTTCGTCGAGTGGGATGCACTCAGTACGGCATGTTGTATGCGCAAGACCCGGTCAGGCACAGGCCTGTCCAGGCATTCCAGGCACATCCGGGCCGGGTAGGTCTTTGTACGGATGCCGACACGCCGGGCGACCCTGAGGCCCCCGAAAGGTGAGCGGTTCCCGGCGGTTCGGGTCAGACCGGCCCGCGAATCAGACGGCGGCTTCCTGGGCGGTGACTTCTCCGTCCGCGTACCATTCCACGAAGTTGTAGACCCCCTTGCGGATGATCCCGCGGGGATTCCCGTGTATGTCCACCCGGTCGCTGCGCACCGTGACGATCTTGGAGCGGGTATCGATTTCTTCGTCCGGCACGATGACCCGGGCCACGAAGAACTTGCCGTCCTGCTCGCAGACGCCGAATTCCATGTTCTTGCTGTTCAGATCCTGAACGCAGAACTCGATGGCTTCACGCTTTTCGAATTCGCCTGTTACCTGAATGTATTCGCCCTCGGTGGGTCCCAGTAGCTGCATACGATCGCTCTCTTCCTGCCGCGTGCCCATGGTTACCGATGAAATCCAGGTCGCTTATTGAGTGCGCACGCCTCGACTCAGCGACCCCGGAATGCCGCGGGACGTTTCTCGAGAAACGCCGCGATGCCTTCCGCCTTGTCCTCTGAGGAGCTCACCGCTCCGAATTCTCGGGCTTCCAGCGCCAGGGCTTCGTCCAGTCCCCGGTCCAGCCCTTCATTGACGCAGGTCTTGATGGAAGCCAGCGCCACGCCGCCCTTGGCGGCCATGCGCCTGGCCAGTTCCCCGACCGTCTTCATCAAGTCTTCCGGCGCCGTAACGCGATTGACGAGCCCGAGGCGATGGGCCTCGGCGGCATCGAACATATCGCCCGTCATCATCAACTCGAGGGCCCGTCCCCGGCCGATGAGCCGCGGCAACCGCTGCGTGCCGCCCCATCCCGGGACCAGGCCGAGGTTGATTTCCGGCTGGCCGAACCGGGCTTTCTCCGAGGCGTAACGCAGGTCGCACGCCATGGCCAGTTCGCATCCGCCTCCGAGCGCCACCCCGTTCACGGCGGCAATGACCGGCAGCCTGAAAGCCTCGATCCGCCGGAAGAGGCGATGCCAGCGATGGGTCATTTCCTCAGCGTCCGAACCCGACAGCCGCTGCAGTTCCCGGATGTCGGCCCCGGCCGCAAAGGCCCGGTCGCCGCTACCCGTCAGCACGACCACGGAAGCGTCCGGGTCGCCGTCTGTCTGGTCGAGCGCTTCACCGAGCTCGCGTCCGACCTGGTCGCTGAGCACGTTCAGGGGAGGATGGTCGATCGTGATCGTGACCACCCCGCCGTCCTGCTCGATGAGTATCTGCTCAAACGACATGCAAGCGCCTTGTCGACGTGCCTGGAAACAACCCATACAACCGGGACGATTCCCATGGAAAGCGGCCCGGTTTTCGCGGAAAGCGCGAACAGTTTAAGATAATGTATTTACGTCACTTCGTCAATAGGAAAGTGAAAAATCGTAACACGTTTGTCACATAACCGCGAGGGGACTTCGAAGGAGTTTTTGCAAGCGGCGGCAAACCGGAATCGTGCTGCACCGAACCCTGTTCCCGGTCCCGCGCGTCGACCGTTAAATGCGACCGCCGGTGGTTTCCGTTCACGATCGTGCGCGCTATTCCCGGTTCCGCGCGTCGACGGTCCACTGTTCCCGACAGCGGCCGTCGCCGTCGATCACGTAGACCTGGCGATGCAGCGCGGTGCAGGGGCATACGTGGGTGGGGAAGACGTAGATGGGATCGCCGACCGACAGGCCGGAGCTATCCGGGCAGTCCATGATCCAGTGTTCCTCGTTGTGCAGCCCGGGTTCGGCGCCGGGTAGGTTCCAGGGGATGCCGCGCTGCCCGGCCGGGTCCGAGGCGATGGACTTGTTGCCCAGGTCGAGGGTCACGCGCGTCGGCGTGGGAACGCTGATGATGCGGCTGAGGAGCAGGGCCGCGGCTTCGAAGGGCAGGTCGGGGAAGCGGCTGCTGTACCCCCAGTCCCAGAACACCGAAGTGCCGGGCGAGGGCTCCACGTCTTCGGCCGGAGCATAGCACGGGAAGGATATGGAACCGCCCATGACCCGCCGCGGCACGGGCAGGCCCCGGGACTCCAGCCGGGCCTGAAAAGCGCGCACCTGGTCCAGCGCGGCGCCGCAGGCCTGCCGACGTTCCTCGAGGTCCGACTGGTGGTTATGGCCATCATAGCCGTGCAGGCCGCCGGGCGTGATGCCGGGGAGGCGGTCAAGCAGCGCATAGAGCTCGAGCGCTTCCGTGCCGGCCGCTATACCGGTGCGGTGCTGGCCCACGTCGAAGTCCAGCAGGACGTCGATGGTCACACCGGCGCCGGCGGCTGACGCCGACAGCGCCTCGGCAGCGCCCGCATCGTCCACCATGGTGCGGAAGGTCGTCCCGGGATAACGGCCGGCGAGGTCGACCAGGCGTCCGATGTTGGGCCCGATCATCTGATAGGCGATGAAGACGTCCTCCACGCCCATATCCGCCAGCATCCGCGCCTCGTAAATCGTGGCGCACTTGAACTTGTCGATCCCGGACGCGCGCTGCATCTCGATGACGGCTCGCATCTTGTGGGTCTTTATGTGGGGACGCAGGCGTTCGGGGCCGCCCGCGATCTCCAGGGTCCGGTCGATGTTCACCTTCAGCCGCTCCCGGTAGACCAGCATGGACGGGCTGGGAATCTCATCGACATTGGCTACGAGGTATCGGGGATCCATGGGGGCTCCTATTGTAGCTTCCCGCGCGCCGCGATGTCCCACACGGATTCAACCGTGCCGTCGCGCACGCCGTAGAACCGGTCGTGGAGGTTGATCGTGGTGCAGCAGTGGCTCGGGACGATGTGGAACTTGTCGCCCGGCCTGAGCGTGCAGGACGCGCCGGGCAGTTCGATCTTGACGTGTTCCTCGGACTGGCGCAGGATCGATGCGCCTTCCACGCCGCGGACGGTCTGCAGCCCCATGTCGTTCGTCATGGTCTTCAGGCCCGCGTCGGCGACGGCGAGTTCGTCGCCGGGCCGGCTGACGATGGTGGCGTAGATGGTGAGCGCGCAGTCGAACTCGGGAATGCGTTGCTGGTAGGTACCGTCCATCAGGATATAGGACCCCGCCTGCACTTCGTTCACCCCCGGGAACGTCCCGGTGACCTTGTACGTCCCCGTGCCGCCGCCGCTGACCAGGTCCACGGCCAGGCCCCGCTCGCGGATGTAGTCGGCCGTCTGAGTCAGCATGGTCATGGACTCCCGGCAGCCCGCGTACCGTTCCTCGTCATTCGGGTTGCCTATGATGTGGCCCTCGTAGCCCATCACCCCGCGGAAGACGACACCCGGATGCCGGTCGATGGCCTGGGCGAGTCGCCACGCGGGTTCGCCGGGCGGCACGCCGCAGCGCTCCATGCCCACGTCGACCTCGATGATCATGTTCACCCGGGTGCCGGCGGCCAGCGCCGCGTCGGAGATCTCCCGGACGTTTTCTTCATGGTCCGAGGCGACGATGACGTCCGAATGGCGCGCGAGAGCGACCAATCGGTCGATCTTGACCCGTCCTACCACCTGGTTGGCCACGAGGATGTCGCGAATGCCCGCCGCGGCCATGACCTCGGCCTCGCCCAGCTTGGCACAGGTAACGCCCCGGGCGCCGGCCTCGATCTGCCGGTGGGCCAGGACCGGCGTCTTGTGCGTCTTGGTGTGGGGCCGCAAGAAGGCGTCCTTGTCGGCGAAGAACGCCGCCATGCGGGCGATGTTGCCTTCCATCAGGTCCAGGTCGATCACCAGGGCCGGGGTGTCGATGTCTTCCATCGGACTGCCGGGACGGGCCATCAGGCGTACTCCGGATTACTCGATGGATGCGCGCAGGTTAGCGTATGGTAGCGTATGGTCAATGTATAGCCGACGCGACTGCGGCATTCAGCGTATTGTCAAATTATAGCCGCCCGCACCGGTCAGGTACAGCGTAAACTAACCCTGGCTGCGACCGCCAACCGCCGTTCAGTGCACCGGAGGAATCGCTT
The DNA here is from genome assembly GCA_009835325.1 of Gemmatimonadota bacterium. NCBI lineage: Bacteria > Pseudomonadati > Gemmatimonadota > Gemmatimonadota bacterium. The sequence continues at coordinate 9,940 of VXWP01000073.1, forward strand.
ACCAATCCCTCGAATCCGGCACGGCCAGCGAACGGCCATTTTCGGCGATGGACTGCTGGCTGACGAGGCCGGGCAGGGTCATGTCCATGGCCTCGTGCAGGCCGATGGACGGCTTGCGCCGGCCTTCCGCGGCTTCGATGAATTCGACCAGTTCGTAGTAGTCGCTCCCGCCGTGCCCGGCGCCTTTCGCGGCCGCCGCCCCCATCCAGTCGGGCAGGAACTCCTCCTCCAACTCGTGAAGGTCCATCCACGTGTTTTCGTCCTCGCACCAGGACCGCAGCCAGATACGGTACGGCTGTCCCTTTCCGCGGGCCGACTCGTAGCAGCCGTCGGTCCCCTGGATCTGGTAGTTGGTCAGCGCGTGGGGCCGGTCGGACGTGAGGTCCATGCGGATCTTGGCCAGGCCGCCGCCCGCCATCTTGCAGAGCATGACGCTCGTGTCCTGGGCGTAGGGCTTGCCCTCCGCGTCCAGGTAGTGATGCCCGCTGCCGTGACAGGTCACGTACGCCACGCGGTCGTCGAACCACTGGAGGATGGGTCCCAGGCTGTGGGTCCCGTAAGTGATGCCGTCGATGCCGGACTGCCAGTGGCGGCGCCATACCTGCCCGGACGGAAGTCCCCGGGCCGCCAGGCGATGCTCGTCGTATCCCTTGAGCTCGTGGAGGTACTCCCCTTCGGCGTAGTAGGGCCTGCCGAAATGTCCCGCTTTCACGAGCGCCTTCACCAGCACGTTCTCCCGGATGTAGGTATAGTTTTCGCCCATCATGTACACGCGGCCGGAGGCCTTTGCCGCCCGGACGATCCCCCGGCACTCCTCGACCGAGACCGCCGCCGGGACCTCGCTGAATACGTGCAGTCCCCGGTCCAGCGCGACGATGGCCTGAGGCGCGTGCAGCGGCATGGGCGTGGCGATGATCACGCCGTCCAGATCGGACCGATCGAGCATCTCGCCGTAGTCGGTGTACTGTTCCGAGGCGCCCAGCAGCTCCGCGGTGGCGGGCAACGCCCCGGTGTCGACGTCGCACACGGCGTGGACGCGGACCCGCGGGAGGGCGTCGCAGGCGGCGCGGAAGCTCATGCCCCGGCCGCATGCCCCGGCGATGCCCAGGTGGAACTGTTCGTGACGAGGGTTCATAGCCGATCTCTTTCAGGATCGTCAGGCCGGACAGTCAACTCACCAGCGTGGCGATCCGCCGCATGCACACCGCCAGGAAGATCTCCTGCGCGCCGGGCAGGTCCTGGTGGGCGTCGCTTTCGATGAAGTGGTTCATGGTCATGATTATGAGATACACCGACAGGGTGTCAAGGGCACTCTGTTCCACGACGGGGTGGCTGTCGCGAATGAGCGCCGCGAGCAACCGGGCCTGTTCCATCATGGCCGGCACGTCGTTGCGTTCATAGGCCCGGGTGAACAGCGCGAAGAGGCTTTCCACGCTCCGGCGGGTGTCTTCGGGGACGGCCTTCGAATCGGTAAACCGGGAAACGGTCCGCTTGATCATGCGCTCCAATTCGCCGTAGCGTTCGTTTTCTTCCATGGACAGCAGCTTGTAGAAGCGGTCGCCGGCCCCCAGCGTCCGGCAGATGTTGTTGAGCAGTTGCAACCGCACCGCGGGCGACGTGAAGGAGCCCAGCCGGTCGAAGGTCGGCTTGATGATGCGGTAGTCCTCGCGGTGGCTCAGGGCCTCCACGAGCGTGGGGAAAGTCAACGGGTCCACGTTGTTCGAGAAGTGCCAGAACAGCAGTTCCTGCACGTCGTCGCCTTCCATCTGGCCCAGTCCGGAAATGGCGCTGATCCGCACCCTGGGATCTTCGTCCTCCAGGGCCTCGACCAGCGGGTCCACCGCCCTGGCGTGTTTCAGCTGGCCCAGGGCCTCGGCCGCCTCGCTGCGGATGTCCGAGGAAGGACTCTCGAGTTCCCTGATGAGGGTATCCACCGCCGCTTCCGAGCCGGTTTCCCCCAGCGCCCGCGCGGCCTGCCGTCGCACCTTGGAACTCGCGTCGGACAGGGCCTGGACGAGGTGGTCGATGGCCATGGGATTCCGGGACCGGCCCAGCCTGTAGGCCGCCCGCGCGCGCCGGTCTTCGGCCGTGGCTACGTTGAATACGATGTAGTTGAAGGTGTAGCTCAGCAGGTTGCCGCGGAACATGTTCGACAGGAGCTGCTGGGACGAGATGGAGCGGGAGTCGCGTACCGGCCGGAGCAGGAACAGCGGCACGAAACGCATGATCCCGCTCAGGAAGAACAGGAGATTGATGTCCTGGATCAGGAATCCGGCCACGGTGAAGCGGACCCCGGCCAGCGAAGCCACCAGGATGCCTCCCAGGAGCGGCCCGGCGGCGTAGAGCAGGTTGATCGACGTGGACCACGAGGCCATGTAGGCGACCCGTTCGTCCTGGTTCTCCTTCGGGAGCAGCGCGTACTGCAGGGGCGTGACGCCCAGGTTGATGCCGCCCATGATGAGACCGGAGAGCAACATGGCGACGGCGACCATGGCGTGGTTACCGGGCTGGCACAGCCCCCACAGAAAGGCGTTCAACGCGCCGGGGATGATGAGGATCTGGAGGACCGGCTTGCTGCCGAAGCGGTCGATGATCACGCTCCAGGCGCGATACCCCGCGATGGTGGCGAGCGTGCCCAGGGCGCTCAGCAGGGAGATGGCGGTATAGCCGAACCCCAGGCGGTCGAGCATGAACACGCTGAAGAGCGGACCGGAGAGTCCGAGGGCGAACTGCCAGGACGCGTAGAATGTGACCAGCCGGCGGAAGTTCCTGTCCCGGAAGGGCTGCAGCAGGTGGCGCAGGGGATTCCGGGTCTCGGTCTCGTCGACCCGGGTCGGGTAGGGCGTGCGCCTGAGATACAGGGGCCCGGCGGCACCGCAGAGGGTCCCCACGACGAACACCACCACGAAGGCCATGAGCTTTTCCTCATCCGGAAACCAGTCCACGAAACGGCCCGTCATGACGCCCACCGCCGCGCCAACGAGGCTGTTGACAATGGTCTGCCGGCTCGTGAAGCGGGCGCGGATGTTTTCCGGGACGGTGCCGGCGACCCAGCTCGAGTAGAACGGCGTGTAGATGTACCCCGCGGTCAGCCCGGCGACCAGGAAGATGAGCAGCATCCGCTGGTGCAGCGATTCGACGAAAAGGAAGGGGATCGTGATCATGAGTCCCCGGAACAACGCCTCCAGCACGCCGTTCCAGACGACCCAGCGCTTCTTGTTCTCGATAGACTTGCTGAAGAGGGAGGAAATGATCTGCACCGGGGCGAGGATCGAGGCGATCGCGGAGTAGAAGGCGATGTCCGAAGCGTCCAGTCCAAGGGACAGCACGAAACCCGCGAAGACGGCCGTATTCGTGCCGACCATCTGGCCCCAGGCCCCCCAGAGTCCTCTCACGACGATAAAGGATCGTAGCGATCGGTTGACTTCGCCCCGTGAAAGCATGTTGGGTTGCTCCGTTGGCCTGTCCGTACTGGTGGTCCCGTGGTCTCTATGTTTCGGCCGCGATTGACTGCGCGTCCCGCGATATGCGCGCCGTCCACGCTCCCTGGTTCCGCGAAATGCGCCACAGAATAGGTGCGCCGTGCCGGTATCGTCAAGAATATAAAAGAAAAAGCGAGAATCGTGACTTGCATTTCCACTAATCCATTTATAATCACTATAGTATCGGATCATTTGAAAGGAGCCTGGAAGTGGAAACCGTATCGATCTGGATCCAGCCAGCCGTACTGGTGACGGCCTTTATCTTCTTCTGGCGAGAGGCCAAGGGGAGCAGGCGGGATGTGAGGGCCGAAATGCTGGAAGTGGAAAAAAGGATACTCGACCGGATGGACGAGAAACTGGAAGCGAAAGACGAGCGATTCGACGCGCAGTTAGTTGCCCAGAACGAGCGATTCGACGCGCAATTTGCAGCCATGAATGATCGGTTTGCCGTGCAATTTGCAACGATGAACGAGCGATTCGACGCGCAATTTGCAGCCATGAATGATCGGTTTGCCGCGCAATTTGCAACGATGAACGATCGGTTCGACGCGCAATTTGCGACGATGAACGATCGGTTTGATGAAGTAGGCAGGCAGTTTGCCGAAGTTGACAAACGGTTCGATGCTGTTGACCGGCGGTTTGATCGACTGGACGAAAGAATAAACAGCGTCGAAATTCAACAGGGCAGACTGGACGAACGGATGACGGCCCTGGATGGACGGGTGGATGAGATGGACGCCAGAAT
>VXWP01000074.1 GCA_009835325.1 Gemmatimonadota bacterium
GAACTGCAGCCTCGACGCGATCCGCCAGTCCAGATCCACCGACAGGCGCAGGGATTCCGTATCCACAAAAAGCCGGTACTCGTCTGGCGGCGCGGCCCGGTAGTAGTCGTCGGCGATCAAGGTATCGCCCACGGGAAGGGTGCTCGCATAGGTATTGGCGTAGTCGAACTGCACCGCCCACTGGATCGATCTCCGCGGCAGGAGGTCCCCGGTCTCGGGACGCAGTCCGAGGAACAACATTCTGACGGGGAACTGGTCGCGCTGCATGAAGGGGCCGGTGGCCGGGGACTGGGGAAAGGCGGGATAAGCGGGGATTACGAACATCAACAGGCCGCAGGAAACGGCCCGGCGCAATATGCGGACCGCGGTCGGCACACGGGCCGCGTTCAACACACGGGCGCACGCCACACAGACCGCGTTCATCAAACTGTTCGTGACGCGGACGCGGTGAATTCGGAATCCGGCCATGCGACGCTCCAACCCTGGGGATCCAGATCGGGGGAACTCAACCGAGGTAGGCCAGCGTCTGGCCCGCGATCACCTGGACGCCTGGATTTATGGAGACATGGGTCACGGTTCCGGCCACGTCGGCGGTGACCTCCATTTCCATCTTCATGGCTTCCAGAACCACGATGACGTCTCCTTCCTCGACGGCCTGTCCGGGCGTGACCGCCACCTTGAGCACTTTCCCGGGGATCGGGGCGATGACCGGCGTGGTCCCGGCGCGTTCCGCCGCCTCCGTCGCGGCCTCGGACATATCGGGCTGGAGGTCGACGTCATAGGCCTTGCCGTTCACGATCGCCGTCTTCCCTTCGATCCGCAGCGCGTAACTCCGGCCGTTAACGGTCACCTGGTATCCACGGGGGCCGTTCGTAGAGGCCATCGCGTCCTCTTCCAGCACCTCCTGGTCGGCCGGGGACTTCTTGCGGACGCCGATGAACCCTTCGCCCTTGAGGAAGGCCAGCCCCCGCTCGCCGCATGCCGCGACGATGAAGATGTTCTCGTCCGTATCCTCTATCCCGGCTTCTTTCAGCGCGCTGCGCGCCGCTTCGACACCCTTTTTCGGGTCGTTGTCGTTGAGTTCCAGCACCGGCCGCCGGTTGGGCGGCAGGCCGAGCTGCTCCGAGGCGATGTTCACGACCACCGGGTCCGGGGGCACGGGCGTCCGGCCGAAATAGCCCAGCACCATCCGGCCGTAGTCCTCCGCGATCTTCTTCCAGGGGCCCATCATCACGTTGTTGAAAGCCTGCTGGAAGTAGAACTGGGAAACGGGCGTGACGGACGTGCCGTACCCGCCTTTCTCCACGACCTCGCTCATGGCCTTGATGATGGCAGGATAGCGGTCCATGATCCCGTTGTCCCGGAGCATCTGCGTGTTGGCGGTCAGGGCGCCGCCCGGCATGGGGCTCCAGGGGAGCAGGGGCTCGACGGCCACGGCCTCGGGCGGCAGGAAATAGTCCTCCATGCATTCCTTCAGGATCTCTGCCGCTTCGCGCACGCCGTCCGGGTCGATGTCCAGGTCGTAGTCCGTTCCCCGGAGCGCGTGCCACATGACGAGGATGTCGGGCTGGGAAGTGCCGCCCGAAACGGGCGCGAAGGCCAGGTCGATGGCGTCGGCGCCGGCTTCGAGCGCCGCCTGGTACGCCGCGACGGAGATGCCGGCCGTGTCGTGGGTGTGGTAGTGGATCCAGGTTCCCTCGGGCAGCAGCTTCCGGGCGGCCTTGACGGATTCAAAGACCTTGGAGGGCACGGCCGTGCCCGACGCGTCCTTGAAACACACCGAGTCGAAGGGGATGTCGGCGTCGAGGATCTTCCGGAACGTTTCCGTGTAGAACGCCGCGTCGTGAGCACCCGCGCAGCCCGGAGGCAGTTCCATGACGGTGACGCACACCTGGTGCCTGAGACCGGCTTCCGTAATGCACCGGCCGCTGTGCACGAGGTTCTCCACGTCGTTCAGGGCGTCGAAGTTCCGGATGGTCGTCATGCCGTGCTTCTTGAACAGCTCGGCATGCAGACGGATGATGTCGCTGGGCTGCGAGTCGAGCCCGACCACGTTCACGCCCCGGGACAACGTCTGCAGGTTGGCGTCCGGGCCCACCGCCTCCCGGATGGCGTCCATCCGCTCGAAGGCGTCCTCGTTACAGTAGAAATAGGGCGACTGGAACAGGGCTCCGCCTCCGGCCTCGAAGTAGTCGATCCCCGCGTCCCGCGCCGCTTCCACGGCGGGCATGAAGTCGCGGGTAAAGACGCGCGCGCCGTAAACGGACTGGAATCCGTCGCGGAACGTGGTGCACATGAAATGGACTTTTTTCTTCACGTTGGTTCCCTCGTTTTAAGGGTTCGATGTATTCACCGCACTTACCCGCCCACCAGGACGGACCAGAGTATGCCCGCGGCGATGGCGGAGCCGAGGACGCCCGCCACGTTGGGCGCCATGGCGTGAAACAACAGGAAATTGCGCGGGTCTTCGCGATGAGCTTCCACCTGGGCTACCCGCGCCGCCATGGGCACGGCGGAGACGCCCGCCGCACCGATCAGCGGGTTGATCTTGTCTTTGACGAAAAGGTTCATGAACTTGGCGAAGAGCACGCCGCCGGACGTCGCGATGCAGAAGGCGACCACGCCCAGGGTGAAGATGAAGAGCGATTCCAGCGTAAGGAACGCCGAGGCCTGCGTGCTGGCGCCGACGGAGAATCCCAGGAGGATGGTGACGATGTCGATCATCGAGGTCCGCGCCGTATTGGCCAGCCGTTCGGTGACGCCGCATTCCTTGAGCAGGTTGCCGAAGAAGAGCATGCCCACGAGCACGATCGAATCCGGCGCGATCATCGCGGCGATGATAAACGCGACGATGGGGAAGAGGATCTTCTCCCGCTGCGTGACCGCCCGGGGCGGCGCCATGCGGATAAGCCGTTCCTGTCGCGTGGTGAAAAGCCGCATGATGGGCGGCTGAATGATGGGCACCAGGGCCATGTAGGAATAGGACGCGATGGCGATCATGGAAAGCAGGTGAGGCGCCAGTTTCGATGACAGGAATATGGCCGTGGGACCGTCCGCGCCGCCGATGATGGCGATGGCGCCCGACTCGGCGGGCGTAAATCCGATGGCCATGGCGCCGAGGAGGGTCAGGAAGATGCCGATCTGCGCGGCGGCGCCCAGGAGGACGAGCCGGGGGTTGGACAGCATGGCCGAGAAATCGGTCATGGCCCCGATGCCCAGGAAGATCAGGGGCGGGAAGACGCCTTCCCTGACGCCGAAGTAGATGTAGTAGAGGACGCTGCCTTCATCGTAGACCCCATGGCCTTCCCCTCCCATCATGGGGATGTTGCCCAGCATGATGCCGAAACCGATGGGCACCAGGAGCAGCGGTTCGTAGCGGCGGACGATCGCCAGCACGATCATGACCATGCCGATCAGGATCATCACGGCATGTCCCCACGTCGCCGCGGCCAGACCGGAAGCCGACAGAAAGTCGTACAGTATCGTCATTTAGTCCGTCCGCATGGCCAGGTTATCGATGGTTGTTCTTCTTGTCGAGCACGTACCCGACCGCTGCGGCCACGGCTTCGTGGTCTTGCGGGGCATCCGTACCGGCGGGGTTGTCCGGATGTTCAGGGCGCTTGCCTCCCAGCGCCGCCACGACCCTGGGCAGCATGGCAATGCTGAAACTGATCGCGGCGAGGGCCAGGAACACGATGAACATGCCCGTGAAGGCGACTTCGAGACCCTGGCCTTCCAGGATTCGTTGCCATCCGGTGTACAGGGGATTGGACATTAGCCCTTTGACAGAATCCACGGTGACGTTAGATATTACCGATGGGTCCAAGAAAAGGACGAAGCACGTTGCGGGCAAGGGTTTTATACCGGAACGAGCGAGGCGGAAAGGCACCCGTCCGGGGCTCCGGACGGCGACCGGCAACCGGCGGCCGGCACGCGGGATACCTTCATGAAGTCAGACAAGCGGAAAGCCATGTACGCACTGACCCCGGACCGCATCTGGGACGGCGTTTCCGGCGAGACGCGAAGCGGCGTCGCCGTCGTGGTGAAGGGCCGCCTCATCGACGCGGTCCTGCCCGTCTCCGAAGTCCCCGCCGGCATGGAGACCGCGGCCCTGCCGGAATGCACGCTCCTGCCGGGGCTGATGGACGCACACGTGCATTACAGTTCCGTCATGGGACCCGCTTTCCTGGCCGCCGGGGTGACCACGGTCCGCGACGTGGGCAACGACCTGGCATGGATCCTGGAGGAGCGCGAGCGCCACGCAAAAGACCCTTCCGCCGGTCCCGCCATCCTGTGCTGCGGACACCTGCTCGACGGACCCAGGGTCTACTGGCCCCAAATGGGACGGGCCCACGGCACACCCGGCGAGATCGCCGATTCGGTCCGGCGGCACGTGGAAGCCGGGGTGGACCAGATCAAGCTGTACGCGGGCGTGGAACCCCCGCTGCTGAAGGCGGCGGTCGACGCCGCCCACGCGTCGGGCAAATTCGTGGTGGCCCATCTTCAGACGACCACCGCGGAGGAGGCCGCGCGGCTCGGACTGGATGAATTCGAGCACTTTGCCGGTTGCGGCGTGGCCTGGCGCGCGGCGTCCGAAGCGGAGGACGATCTCGTGATCGACCTGCTCCTTGAACGTGACGTGATCATCGACCCGACCCTGGTGGTCTGGGACCGGCTCGGCCGCGTCCTGGACCGGTCCTTTCACCACGACACCCGGAGGGCCTGGGTACACCCTCGCCACCTGGATATATGGCAGCGGTATCTCGGCCGTTTCGGTCCGCCGGAATACCGGTTGAGATACCAGGGCGCCATGGCGCACCTGAAGCGGTTCCTGCGAAGGTCCCATCAGCGAGGTGTGACCGTGGCGCTCGGCACCGACACGCCCTTCCCCCACCTCGTGCCCGGGATGAGCGTGCATGACGAACTCGCCATGTACACGGACGCCGGCATCACGGCCGTGGACGCGCTGCGATCGGCCACTTCGATCAACGCCCGGGTGCTGGGCATCGACGACCGGACCGGTTCGATCCGGCCGGGCCTGCAGGCCGACCTGGTGGCGGTCCGGGGGAACCCTCTCGAACGGATTGAGGATATCGAAAACGTACAATGCACCGTGCGCGAAGGACGGCGGTTCGAGCCGTCCGCCCTGATGCGGGACTTCAGGACGACCTTCGACCGGGAGCCCGACGGCGCGGTCACCCGGGATCTGCTGGACTACGTGGACGGCAAACTAGTGAATCGGCCGGGCTCATGAAGCGTATGATCAAGGATCTCCTGTTCTGCCTGGCAGTCTCCGCCGCCACCGCGGCCATTCCCGCGGCGGGCGTGAGCACGCTGCTGTCGATGACGGGGATCATCGAGGACGACCGGGCGCTGATCTGGATTTTCCTGGCCCTCGCCCTACCCATTTTCGTTTTTTCATACATGCGCGTTACGAGAAGACCGCGCTGATGAGCCGAAGCAAACAAGACCAGGCGCCACACAGAAATCAGCACCGGACGCGGCGGAACCAGTACCCCGGCCGGAACGGATTTGAGGATTCCGCACCCACTCCATGGAGGACGGTTACATGACACAAGAGACGCAGGCGGCGACGCTGGGCGGTGGTTGCTTCTGGTGCCTGGAAGCGATCTACCAGCAGATCAGGGGTGTGACGAGCGTGGTGTCGGGCTATGCCGGTGGCAGTGTCGACAATCCGGATTACAAGTCCGTATGCACCGGCGCCACGGGTCATGCCGAGGTCGTGCGGATCAACTTCGATCCGGCCGTGATCGGTTACGCGGACCTCCTGCACATCTTCTGGCGCATTCACGACCCGACTACGCTCAACCGCCAGGGTGGGGACGTCGGCACGCAGTACCGTTCGATCATCCTCTACCACGATGACGAACAGCAGCGCGCGGCCGAGTATTCGAGGACGGAAGCCGACGGGTCGGACCTGTGGAGCGCGGCGATCGTTACGGAGATCGAACCCCTCGAGGTTTTTTACGAGGCCGAAACATACCATCACGACTACTATCGCAACAATCCACGGCAACCCTACTGTTTCATGGTCATCGACCCGAAGGTGGACAAGTTCAGAAAATCCTTCCAGCACTTGCTGTCGTGATCCACTGTCGTGCGGGCCGCAGCAGGTCCGCAGCCGAAGGAGCGCTCTTCCGTGCGCGTGGGCATCCTCTCGCTGATCCACGAATCCAATACGTTCAGCCACACGCCGACGACCCTCGACCTGTTCCGGCGGGACGGGATCCTGACCGGTGAAGCCGTCGCCGATCATTTCAGTGATGGATTCCACGAGATCAGCGGCTTCCTGGAGGGACTGGACGACGCCGGCATCGACGCCGTGCCGCTGTTCTACGCGTCCACCCCGCCGTCCGGCCGGATCACGCAAGACACCTGCGACGCGCTGATCGAGATGATGTTCGAGCAGCTCACGGGCGCGGGGCCGCTCGACGGCCTGCTGGTCGCTCCCCACGGCGCCAATGCCGGCGAGGGGGCGGATTACCACGATCTGGACGGGTACTGGCTGACCCGGTTGCGCGGGACGGTCGGGCCGGACCTTCCGATCATTTGCACCATCGATCCCCACGCCAATCTCTCCCGGCGCATGGTCGAGGCCTGCGACGCCACCATCGCCTACCGCACCAACCCGCACCTGGACCAGAAGCAGCGGGGCCTGGAGGCCGCTACGCTCATGGCCCGGACCCTGCGCGGAGAAGTCCGGCCCGTGCAGGCCGCGGCTTTTCCGCCGGTGGCCATCGGCATCGAGCGCCAGGACACGTCCTCGCCGCCCTGCCGGCCCCTTTATGAGAAAGCGGACGCGTGGCTGGAGAAAACCGGCGTCCTGTCGAACAGCGTCGTCCTCGGGTTTCCGTACGCGGACGTGCCGGAAATGGGTTCGGCCTTCATTGCCGTGACCGACGGCGACACCGGACTTGCCCGGCGCATCGCGGAGGATCTCGCCGATTACCTGGTCGCGCACCGAGACGAGTTCGTCGGCGAGTTCATTTCCATCCCCGAGGCTGTCGATTCCGCCCTGGACGGCGAGGGGCCCGTGTGCCTGCTCGACATGGGTGACAACGTGGGCGGCGGATCGGCCGCGGACGGCACGCTCATTGCCCACGAGATCTTGAGCCGCGGAGACGTGAAGACCTTCCTCTGCCTGTTCGATCCCGGATCCGTCGAACGGGCCGTTGCAGCGGGCGTGGGTGCGAGGCTCACGCTGGACATGGGCGGCAAGACGGACGACCGGCACGGACCGCCCATCCGGACCGAGGTGCGGGTGCAGGGGATCCACGAAGGACGCTTCACCGAATCTGCTGTTCGCCACGGGGGCAAGACATCGTTTAATATGGGGCAGACCGCTGTCGTGGCCACGGACAGCGGACTGACGGTGAGCCTGACGTCGCTCCGGACGGTGCCGGTCAGCCTGGGTATGATGACCAGTATCGGCCTGGACCCGGCCGACTTCCACGTGCTCATCGCCAAGGGCGTCCATGCGCCAACAGCCGCCTACGCGCCCGTGAGCAAGCGGCTGATCCGGGTGGACACGCCCGGCGCCACGACCGCGGACATGCGGCGATTCGACTTCCGGTACCGGCGGCGGCCGCTCTATCCGTTCGAGGAATGATCCCGCGGGGTGCGACTGGATTCTGCGGGGTGCGTATATGCGAGGGAACCGGTCCTCGCCCGGGCGTCGAGGAGGCCGTCGCGCAGCCCACGAGTCGTCTCGCGAGGCGGCCCGTATGCCTTGACAGCGGATGTCCCCGTGTTTATGGTCTTGTCGAAATCCGCGGGTGAACCCGAAGCGGCCGGTTCGCGACCGATGTGGGACCGGTGCGCGACCGGCCGGACCACCGATTTCCGGATCAGGCAGCGGCGTACTTTGACAGCGACGTACAAGGAGAGACCAGGTGAAAGATCTCGACGAAAAACTGAATCAACTGGAACGGGACGGTTTCGTGCTCCTCAAGGGCGCCCTGTCCCCGGAGGAAACCGAGCAGGTGCGGTCCCGCATATTCCACGCCAAGGAGCAGGGATGGCAGGAAGGCCTGAACGCCGTCGGGAACATGTGGTTCGACACCCTGCTGGACCGGGAGCCCGACATCTTCGCCCCGCTCGTGGGCCATCCGAGCGTGGCGCCGCTCCTCTACGCCATGATGGGCAAGCAGTGCCAGCTCCGCAGTTTCCGGGCGCACATCAACCCCGGCGCCTACACCCAGGAATGGCACATGGACTTCTACGGCTACTGGAACGAGAAGCGGGAAACGGAAAAACGCAGGCTGGCCGTGCAGCCCAGCAGCGTGAACACGACCTTCTACTTCCAGGACAACGTCCCCGGCCAGGGCAATCTCCGCTTCGTCAAGAACGGCCACCTCTCCGAGCCGCCCCACCTCTATCCCCGGATCGACCACGTCGCGTTCGAAGAGTGGTGCTACGCGCAGGAACACGTCGTGCTGCACCCCATGGCCGGCGACGCGGTCGTCTTCCTCAGCCACATCCCCCACCAGGGCGCCAAGGAAGACGACGACATGGAACGGTGCAATGTGGTCTGCCACTACCAGACCTGCCCGATGTACGAGGGCGTGTGGTACGTCTCCAGTCCCCGTCCCTTCAAGGGGTCCTTCCCCTTTCACGAGACGGCGCCGGCGGGGATGAACTGAGCTTCGCGACAAAATCCGTTGACAGGGCGAATACCGCCCCTTAGAATACTTGCGGCGTTGTTAAGTTGAATTAATGCAAAGGGATAGCGTCCGTTGCGTACCGGTGTGCCGATTGCCGGGAGGAGGCCTTCATGACCACCACCAAGAAAGAATTGGTGGAACTGATCAGCAAGCGTCTGGGGCTTAAGAAAGAACAGGTGTTTCCCGTGGTCGACCAGACGTTTGTGGCCATGCGGGATTCCCTGATCGAGGGAGACCGGATCGAAATCAGGGGATTCGGGGTGTTCGAGGTCAAGGACACGAAAGCCCGCACTTCCGCGCGCAATCCCCGCACGAGCGATATCGTCTACGTCCCGGCTGGAAAGAAGACCCGTTTCAAACCCGGAAAACTGTTGAAAGAAGCCCTGCGGGTCCCCTTAGATGACTAAAAAGAGCGGACCGCAGCCCCCCCGCAATCTTGTCGACAATTAGCAAACACACTCGCCTGTATCTGTTCCGATGTCTGCTGTGCCTGAGTCCGCTCCAGGCCGCACCACAGGACACAAACGCCGGCGCAGTACCGCCCCAAATCCCCTCCATATCGCTGGAAAAAGCCGTTGCCCTTTACGAGTCGGGCCAGCGCGACCAGGCGCGCAAGGCTTTCCTGCGGATACTGGACGACCAGCCCGAAGAGCCGGTGGTCCTGTACCACCTCGGACGCCTGGATCCGGACCGGGAAGTGGCCGAGCAGTATTTCCTTAAGGTCCTGTTGCACGGCCCGGAACACGCACTCGCGGACGACGCGCTGCTGGAGGTCTCCCGCATTCAGTTCGCCCTGGAACGACACGACGACGCGGTAAACGCCGGCAACCGGCTCCTGTCGGCCTATCCCGACTCGGAACTGGAGGATGAAGCGCGCTTCCTGCTGGGGCAGGCGCTCCTTGCCGGAAGGCGGCCGGAACTGTCGCGCATGGTCTTCCAGCAACTGCTTGCTTCTGAGCCCGATTCGACGCTTGTGCAGTCGGCGCGTCTCGCCATAGCGGAAAGCTACCGCGCGCAGGAGGATTTCATCGAAGCCGCCCGACAGTACCTCAGGTTCGAGATCGATTTTCAGGGTGTGGAAGGCCTGGAGGCGGTTTTGTGGGAGGCGGGACAATGCCTCGAAGCCGCGGGTCGCACCGTCGAGGCCGGTTTCGTGTACCAGCGGCTGATCAAGCGGTATCCCGATTCACCGGAGGCGAACCGCGCCCGGGTGGAGAGGCCCCTGCTTGAATAGCATCGTACCGGCACTACCGGGCGGCCTTGAAGTACACGGAGTAATCCGGTGCGACGTCGATGCGCTTCGCCCTGTCCGGCAATGCGTACTCGAAGGTCTGACGCTTCTGGGTATTCCAGATCTCCCGGACGATCCGGTCGCCGTTTTCCAACTCGATGACCAGGGGCACGATCGCGTGAAATACGCGGCCTTCCTGTTCCTGCAATAGCTGTCCGCGCACCGTGAACCCCCTGGCGGTCCTCTCACCACCCGAATCTAAACCGCCCGGACCCGGGCCGCTGGATGCCGCACCGCCGGACACCGCACCGACGCCCCCTTCGCTGCTGGTGAAATACACCCGGTAGACCGGAAAGCCCGTGTCCCGGATCCACTGATCGAAGAACCAGCCCATCTCCCGGCCCGTTTCCCTTTCCACCGCGGCCTCGAAGTCCGCCGTCGTAACCAGCTTGCCCTTGAATTGCCGGCAGAACCGTGAGAGCACGTTCATGAAGTGCTCGTCGCCGATGGTGCGCCGCAGCATGTGGAGTACCAGGGCGCCCTTCTCGTAGACGACGGTCTGGTAGTGCTCCCCTAGCCGCATGCCCAGGTCGATCGCACCGTGCCGGTCGGCGAACAGCGCCTGGTCCGTGTGCCGTTTCAGCATCTCGCGTAACGCTTCGGGACCGGTCTCGCTTTCGATGTAAAGGTCCGCCGCGTACGTCGCCATCGCCTCCGAAAGCCAGGCGTCGCGATAGGTCTTCGGGACCACGGTGCCGCCCCACCACTGGTGGGCGAGTTCGTGGGCCAGGAATCCGCGGAAGAGGTGCTGCACTTCCGTGTACATATGGGCGTGCAGGTTCGCGTCCAGGCGGAAGGCATCCTGGAAGTACAGTCCCCACAGCATCAGCATCGACGGCAGGGCCCTGCCGAAGGCGTAATCGTCCGGCATTTGCACGACGTCGAGCTTCTCGTAGGGGTAGGGACCGAAGACGCCGCCGAAGAAGTCCAGCGCGGGACCGATGTGCGTAAGGATCCGCGCCGTGTTCGATTCGGTCTCGCGCCGGTCTTCGTCCACGCTGAGGATCACGTCGATGCCACCCGCGGAGACCGTGCGGGTACGGTTTTCGGAGATTGTCATGCCCAGCGAGGACACGGGCCGCGTCCGCCGCCAGCGTGTGACACGCGTATCTCCCTCCCCATGACTGGCCACGTGGGCGCCGACCGTGGCCACGGTCAGTTTCTCCGGATAGCGCAGTTCCAAATCGAAAGTGTACAGATCCTCGTTGGAATGAACGGGAAGCCACTGCTGGTTGGTCAACAGGCCGAAGAAGCCGCCGCCCCCTTCCCGGAAGACGTCGCCCTCGTACCAGAGGGTCAGCGTAGTGGTGCTATCCCCAGGGACCGGTTGCCGGAACGGAACCGTGAGCCAGGTGTCCTGCCGCGTGAACAGCGCGCCTTCGCCGCCGGCATAGTCCACGCGGTAGACATCCAGATCCGGGTTCAGCGTGAAAGTTGCCGCGGTGAGCGGGTCCGCCCGGGCCGTGATTTCCAGGGTCGTCTTCATGCGCATGCGCCGGCCGCCATTCTCCAGGGATCCCGCGATATCGTAGTGGTCCAGGGACAGCAGCGGATCCCGAACCGTCTCGTCCTCCACGGCGCGGCCGGCGCGGTCGGCGCGGCCGGACGGTTCCTCCGGGTCCGGCGAGAAACGGCACCAGACCACGGGCGGACTGATATCCGGGTTCCTGGGGAAACCGCTCTTCCGGACCAGGCTAACCGATTCCGATTCATAGGGGCTGTTCGTATAGACGAGCCACCGGTCCGAGTCCGAGAGATCGATCTCCGCCTGCAAGAATCCAGGATGCGTGTGGGCGAGGGAGAAGCGTTCCCGGGCGGGTTTCATGTCCAGCAGGTAGTCCCGGTCGACGCGGTTCAGCAGGGCCTTCGCCCGGTCGAATGCCCGTCCGCCCTCGACACGCGAAAGCGCCACGCCTTCCACTAGGTGCTCATATCCCCCGGGCGACAGGACCAGCACCATCCGGTCGAAGCCCGTCGTGTAGGTATCGGCGGTCGTTCGGGCGTACTTGTTCATCTGGTGACGCTCAACGCGGTCCGAAGGCGTAAAGGTGAATCGTCCCGCGCCCACGAGGACCGCGCGTCCGATTCGATCTCCCGAGAACCCGGGCATCAGCAGGCCGTCTTCGATCTCGAATACTCCGGCGGGCCGCTCGATCGTCAGATGGTCGAAAGCGTAGACCTCCTCCTCCCGCAGGGAGAACCGGAAGCCGAGGTGGGCCGCCAGCAGCGGCTCGAACCGTTCGGCTTTCCAGCCATCCGCATGTCGCACGAAACGGACGTCCCACAGTTCGGCCGAAAGGCGCTCTTCCTCTTCGAAGAAAACGTTCAGCCGTACTTCGGGACGGACGAGGAGGCTGTCCAACGCGTGCCGTTCCCTCAGCCTGATCCTGGCTTCTCCGTACCGTTCGGCCAAGGAAGGATCGCCGTCGTCGAGGATCTCTTCGAGGGGGTTTTCGGCAATACGCCGGCCATTCAGCTGCCGGTACAACTCCGCCAGGGCCGCTTCGATGGCTGGGCCCGGGATGCCGGAACGGTCGACGACCGACGGACCTTCGTCGTTCTGAGGATTGGGTACCTCCGCACGGACGTCCGTGATATCGGATAGGAGGGAAAAGAGGTTGAACAGCAGGCCCGACAGGAGAGCGGGCAACAGCCGGGACGACGGACGGGGCGGGAAGGCGATCATGACCGTTTCCTGAACGCGGAATGCATGACCCTAGTCCATCGAATCCCGTATCTCGATCAGGCGGGACCGCAACCAATGGATGAGTTCGGATTGGGAGGAGGTATCGGTCGGGGGGGCCTTCCGCTCGCCGTGGGCCGCCTGCTCGCCGTGGGCCGCCTGCTCGCCCGGGGCCGTCGACTCCGCGCCAGGATCTGATTTCACCGGGCTGGGCGCTGCCTGTTCCGCGGCGCGGTCCGCCCTTTCCGCGGTTCGGCCCGCCTTCTCGGCGCCTCGGTTCGCCGCGGATTCCTGGAGCTTCTTTTTGGCGCCGGCGATCGTGTAACCTTCGTCCCGGGTGAGCTGCTTGATCGTGCGGATCAGCTCGATGTCCTTCTCCCGGTACATCCGCTTGCCGGCGCGGTTCCGCTTGATGCGCAGCTGGCCGAACTGGTCTTCCCAGAACCGGAGTACGGACGGCTCGAGTTCGAGCATGGTCGAGACTTCGCTGCTGGAATAGTACAGCTTGCTCATCGTTTCCCTTCCCGCCCGCGGATCAACACGCGTATGGGCGAACCCTCGAATACGAAGGTCTCCCGAAGCCGGTTCGAAAGGTACCGCCTGTACGAATCCGGGATCGCGTCCGGATGGTTCACGAAAAACACGAAGGTGGGCGGCGCGTTCTGCACCTGCGTGCAGTAGAGGATGCTGGTCGCCCGCCCGTCCGGCGCGGCCGGGGGTGGATAATAGGCCGTGATGCTTTCCACGACGCGGTTCAGTTCGCCGGTGGATACCCGGAGCGAACGCATTTCGTGGACGTGGCGCGTCTTCTGCATGATCTGGGTCACCCCGCGGCGGGTCTCGGCCGACACGAACAGAATCGGCGCGTAGTCGGCGAACCGGAGGTACTCCCTGGCCGTCTGGGCGTAGGCCTCGGTCGGATGCTCGGTCCGGTCCACCAGGTCCCACTTGTTGAAGGCGACGACCAGCCCCTTCCCGGACTCGTCCACCTGCGATACGATCCGCTGTTCCTGCGTGGCCAGGCCGTCGACGGCGTCCACCAGGAGCACCGCCACGTCGCAGCGCGCTATGCTCCGCATCGTCCGCGTGATACTGTAGAACTCGATGTCGCTCTTGATCCGGGACCGGCGCCGGAGGCCGGCCGTGTCGATCAGGCTGTACTTCACGCCCTGCCGGGTGATCTGCGTGTCCACCGAGTCGCGCGTCGTGCCGGGGACGTCGGAGACGATCACCGTGTCCCTGCCCACGATGGCGTTGACCAAAGACGATTTCCCCACGTTGGGCCTGCCCACGATCGCCACCTTGATCGCGCCGTCGTCCTCTTCTTCGACAGGCGCGGGTTCGGGCATCCGTTCCGCCAGCAGGTCCATCAGGTCGCCGGTGTTGCGTCCCTTCAGGGCGGAGATCATCATGGGCTCGCCCAGCCCCAGCGCGCCGAACTCGTAAGCGTGGTTCTCCTGGGCGCCGCTGTCCACCTTGTTGGCGACGACGATGACCTGCTTGCCGGCCCGGCGGACGACTTCGGCCGCCTTCTGGTCCAGGGGCGTGATGCCCGTGCGGACGTCCGTGACCAGCAGGATCACGTCGGCTTCGCTGACGGCCAGCCGGGCCTGCTGCTCGATGGCCGCTTCCATGGGTTCATCGGATTCCGGGACAAGGCCCCCTGTGTCCACCACGGTGAACTTCTTCCCGAACCAGTCGGCGTCGGCGTAATGCCGGTCCCTCGTGATGCCCGGGGCGTCGTGCACGATGGCATCGCGACGGCCGATCATCCGGTTGAACAGCACCGATTTGCCCACGTTGGGGCGTCCTATGATGGCGATGACAGGGGACATGTTTGTCTAACCGTTCGCTCCTCCCAGTCCGGGAAGGTCCCGCACGTGTCCGGGGAAGAGATCCACCGGCACCCCGATCCGCTTGCTCAGGCCGGGCAGGTTCATGTCGTCCAGCAGCAGGCCGTCGTCGTTCAGCACATTCGGCGGAAGGTACACGCGGTCGCCCACTTCCTCGTCCTTCAGCGCATGGAGGATATCCCGGCCGGTCAGCAGTCCCGACACCGTGATCCCCGGGCCGAAGAACGTGTTCTCCGCCACGACCAGCTTCGCTTCCACGTGCTCCACCCGGTTCAGGGGTTCCACAAGCGACGTCCGGACCACGTCCTGTGCCAGTTCGGCCGTGACCAGCGTCGCCCGGAGCGGTTCGGCTGCCCGATCGGGAAGCGAACGCGTCTGTTCGCCCATTTCGGTTTCGAACTGCGTGACCATGCCGACGCCGTTCTCCACGACGGGACAGTCCTCGTAGAAGGACGGCGGAGGAAAGGGCGTGGAAGACATCAGGTACCATTCGTCGGACAGATACACCAGCGGATGCCCGAGCCGTTCGCGGAGTTCCTCCTGCCAGGCGCCGACCGTATCGATCATGCGCCGGGCGTAGTCCACGGTGACCGGCTCGAGGTGATACAGTCCCTGGCGGTGCGCGGTGAGGCCGACGGGCACGATGGAGATCGACTCCACCGCCGGATACAGTTCGGCCAGGTCGTCCACGGTCTTTCGCAGCGCGGGGCCGTCGTTGAGTCCGGGACAGAGGACGATCTGCGTCTCGATCAGGATGCCGCCGTCCGCCAGCCGCCGCAGGATGGGCATGACGTCCTTCGCCTTGGGCGCGCCCAGCAGCATCCGGCGCAGTTCCGGGTCCGTAGCGTGGACCGACACGTAGATCGGACTCAGGCGCTGCACGATGATCCGGTCGAGGTACGCGTCGGAGGCGAAGGCCAGCGTCACGTAGTTGCCGTAGAGGAACGTGAGGCGCACGTCCTCGTCCTGGAAGTACACGGCCTTGCGCATGCCCTTCGGATTCTGGTGGATGAAGCAGAACACGCACTTGTTCGCACAGGCCTGGTAGGGCGGTTCGTGGAGAGACAGGCCGAGATCCTCGTCCGGATCCTTCTCCACGTCGATCAGCACGCGGTTTCCATTGGCCTGGAGAATGTCGAGCTCCAGCACGTCTTCGCTGGACCAGAACCGGTAGTCGAGGGAATCCCTGACCCGGGCTTGATTGATCCGGATCAACCGGTCTCCGGGGACCAGGCCGACATGTTCCGCGATGCTGTCCGGACGCACCTGTTCTATCCGCATATCACCTAACACTTTGAAATATCAATGACAACAAAGCGTCATCACAAGCAATCGTTTAGGTATCTACATATAACAATTTGCGACCCTTGGAAATATAGAGAATCGGACCCTTTCTGTCAAGGGTATTGGCGGGTTCCGGAACCCTTGAATGGCGCGGACTTTTCACTTGCCCGCGGGGCCGCTGTCAGGCTATATTGGATCAGTTGGGCCGCAAGTCGGAACCGCGGGTGTAAGCGTATGAATTTACGGTCTTTACAGGCCGCCACGCCTGTTTTTGAATCAGAGAATCCCGGGGAAACAGCAATGCCTCCCAAAACCATGTACGAGAAGGTCTGGGACCAGCACGTCGTCAAGGAGATGCCCGACGGGCTCACCGTCCTGTACATCGACGCCCACCTGATCCACGAGGTGACCTCTCCGCAGGCTTTCGAAGGGCTGCGGGCCGCGGGCCGGAAGCTCAGGCGGTCCGACCTGACCTACGCCACGATGGACCACAACGTGCCCACCACCGACCGCTCCCTGCCCATGACCGACGAGATCGCGCGCCTGCAGGTGGACATGCTGGCCCGGAACTGCAATGAGTTCGGCGTGCCCCTGTACGATCTCGACTCGCCACGCAACGGGATCGTCCACGTGATTGGTCCGGAACTGGGCATCACGCAGCCGGGCAGGACCATGGTCTGCGGCGACAGCCACACGTCCACCCACGGCGCCTTCGGCGCGCTGGCCTTCGGCATCGGCACGAGCGAAGTCGAGCACGTCATGGCCACGCAATGCCTGCTCCAGAAGCGCTCCCGGACCTTCGAGATCCGCGTGGACGGCGTGTTGAGCGAGGGGGTGACGGCCAAGGACATTATCCTGAACATCATCCGCCGCACCGGTACGGCCGGGGGCACGGGCACGGTCATCGAGTACGCGGGCAGCACGATCCGCGGTCTTTCGATGGACGAAAGGATGACGATCTGCAACATGTCCATCGAACTGGGTGCGCGGGCCGGCCTCATCGCGCCGGACGACACGACCTTCGAGTACCTGGCGGGACGGGAGTTCGCCCCTGATGGCGCGGCGTTCGACCGGGCCGTGGCGGAGTGGCGGGGGCTGGCCACCGACGACGGGGCCGAATTCGACGAGCGACTCGCGCTCAAGGCGGACGAGATCGTACCCCAGGTGTCGTGGGGCACCAACCCCGGCATGGTGACGGACGTGACCGGCGTCGTGCCCGATCCCGTAGAGATGGACAGCGAGAACGACCGGCGCGCGGCCGAAAAGGCCCTCTCCTACATGGCGCTGGAACCCAACACGTCGATCACCGATATCGAGATCGACCGTGTCTTCATCGGCAGCTGTACCAATTCCCGGTTGAGCGACCTGCGGGCGGCCGCGGACGTCATCAAGGGCCGCCGCGTATCGCCGCGGGTGACCGCCCTGGTGGTGCCCGGGTCCCACGCGGTCAAGCGGCAGGCCGAGGCCGAGGGACTGGACCGTGTGTTCCTGGAGGCCGGCTTCGAATGGCGCGAGGCCGGTTGCAGTATGTGCCTGGGCATGAACCCGGACATCCTGCAGCCCGGCGAACGGTGCGCCAGCACCTCGAACCGCAATTTCGAAGGGCGGCAGGGCCGGAACGGACGCACGCACCTGGTCAGCCCGGCCATGGCCGCGGCGGCCGCCGTCGCCGGCCATTTCGTCGACGTGCGAGACTGGTGAGGCAAACCGAAACGGAGCAAACCGAAACGGAGCATATCGGAAACGGAGCAAACATGGCGGATCCCTTTACCACGCACACCGGCCTGACCGTCCCGCTCGACCGGATCAACGTGGACACGGACCAGATCATCCCCAAGCAGTTCCTGAAACGGATCGAGCGCACCGGGTTCGGACAGTTCCTGTTCTACGACTGGCGGTTCACGGGCGACGGCTCGCCCGATCCCGGTTTCGTGCTCAACGAAGACCGCTACCGGGACGCCACGATCCTGGTATCCGGGGACAACTTCGGCTGCGGGAGTTCCCGAGAGCACGCGCCCTGGGCACTGCAGGACTACGGCTTTCGCGTGATCATCGCGCCGTCCTTCGCGGACATCTTCTACAACAACTGCTTCAAGAACGGACTGCTTCCCGTCGTGCTGCCCGGCGATACCGTGCACCGCATGCTCCGGAACGCGGCGGAGCAGCACCCCTATTCCGTCTCGGTGGACCTCGAACGGCAGGTCGTCACCGAGCCCGGCGGACCAACCGATCCCAACGGTGCTCCCGAGCCCGGCGGCGCGTCCCACCCGTTCGAGGTCGACCCCTTCCTCAAGCACTTTATCCTGGAGGGTCTGGATGAAATCGGCTGGACCCTGCAATTCGAGGACGACATAGCGGCGTATGAACGTACCCGGAGTACGGGCTGACCAACTGCTCGCGCTGTCCCAGGCCGGCGACGAAACGCTGCGCAGCGTGTTTCAACGGGACCGTCACGCCACCCTGTGATCGGGCACGTCGTCCAGGAACCGGATCGTTCGATCCAGGTGTGGCATAGTGCGCGGCGCGATGTGGTCGAAGGATTGCGCGTAGCTCAGTGCGCGGCGCGTTGCGACTGCCGCTAAGGCAAAATGCGGGGCATCAAGGCTTGAAAATCGTCGAAGAACCCCTGACCAGGCTGGCCGAACACGGCCATGTACCCATTGCCTACGAGGTGAGATCCCGTTTCCGGGCCGATCAGGTAAACGGCGGCCTCGGGGGTATCGCATTGGTGGAAGAACCGGTGGATCCCCCCTACGTCAAGGACTACGATCAGACATCAGAAGAAGGGCCTGCCCGTTGGCCCGCCCGGTGGCTCGGCCGGTGGGACACTTCGGCGTGGGGATTGCTCGCGGCCTTCGACGGTTCCAGGCGGGTGGGCGGCGCGCTGCTGGCCCGCCGCACGCCGAACGTGAACATGCTGGAGGGCCGGGACGACCTCCTGGTGCTGTGGGACCTGCGCGTCCACCCCGACCATCGCGGGACCGGCGTGGGACGAAAACTCTTCGAGGCCGCGGTGGACTGGGGGCGGCGCCACGGCTGCATCGAAATAAAGATCGAAACCCAGAATACCAACGTGCCCGCGTGCCGGTTCTACGCCCGCCAGAGGTGCCGCCTGGGTGCGATCATTTCCAACGCCTACGCGGAGTTTCCTGACGAATTACAACTGATCTGGCGCATGCCGCTGTAACGGGCATTTCCGCCTTGCGTCCGGGTTTCACTGGCTTATAATGTGGAGTATCTGGCAGGCCGGGAAGTCTCACGGAAACGGTTCCCCTGCGCGCTTCACCCCGCAGTAACGGTACGCCCGGTGCGTCGCTTCCCGTGTCGGTTGCCGGTATTCAGTTGTACAATTGTACAATACATATGCGTATCCTGTACCCTCACTGACGACAACCCGAACAGAAACCCAGGACTGACCCATGCATCCCACGCCCCTGACCCCATCCCAGCGCCGTTCCTTCGAGGAGGACGGCTACTTGATCGTTCCGGGCGCGCTGGATCCTGGCCAGATCGAAGCGCTCACGGAGACCGGCGACCGGCTCATGGAAGGGTTCGAGTATCCCGACTTCTACGCCCACCGCCGTCCTGGTCTCGTGCAGGAGCGGCCTTTCCTCGACCTCGTTACGAACGAGCGCACGGTCCCGCTCATCGTGGCCCTCATGGGCTTCAACATCCACATCACGAACACCGCGCTCATCTACAAGCATCCGGAGGCGCCCGGGGATACCGGCCAGGTCAACTGGCACCGCGACGTGGGTGTTTCGCTGGACGTGGGCCACGTGGTGCTTCCCTTCGTCGGCCTGAAGATCGGCTACTGCCTGACGGATTTCCCCGAACCGGACACGGGGGCGACCATGTTCGTCCGGGGCAGCAACAACATGAAATCCGCGCTGCCGATAAGAAAGGGCCAGGTCCATCCCGACGAATACGTGCAGCCGATCCTACGGGCCGGCGACGCCTTCCTCTTTGAAAACCGGACATACCACGCGGCCGGACTGAACTTCGCCAAACAGACCGCCAGGGTCGTCATCTACGGCTACCACTACCGATGGATCAAGCCGGACCACTACATGCGCTTCTACAGCGGCGTTCAGCAGCCCGACGCCGGACTCCTCGCTGATACCGACGATATCGGACGCCAGTTACTGGGCGCCACGGTGGACTCCGAGGGACGCGAAGCGCCCGACGGCATCGACTGGCCCATCCGGGAATGGGCCGACCGGCACGGACTCGACGTGGCTCAGCACACGCATACCGTGGAAATCTGATCGGAAGCCTGACCCAATCGTTGCCCGGCAGGAATCCATGTACCTGAAGCACATGCTTCCCCATCAACTGCGCGAGGCCGTGGAACGAAGCGACCCGCTGCTCGTACCCGCCGGCTGCATCGAGACCCACGGTCCCCACATGGCCATCGGTCACGACACGATCATCGTGGAAGAGATCTGCGCGCGCGTGGCGAAGCGCCTGGACGCGGTCATCTCGCCGCCCTTCGATTTCGGCCCCACCGGTTACGCCCTGGGCGGACCCGAGGACGGCACCATCGACCCCGATTACGATGCCTTCGGTTCGTACGTCAAGTCGATCCTGCGCAACTTCCTGGAGATGGGCTTCGGGCGGATCTACGTGATCATCATGCACCAGGGCATGGAAGCCCCGCTGGCACTGGCCTTCAAGAAGGCCGCGGCGGAACTGTCCTTCGAAATGGTCCTGGTCGAAGGCAAGCCGCGGGGATGGTGGGCGGATGCCAAAATGTCCAGGGAGGAACTCCGTTTCGGCAGGATCCAGGTCCACCCCATGATCCTTCCCGCCGCGTCCCCGCCCGCCGGCGGCGACCACGCCGGGTACAACGAGACTTCCTTCCTGCTGGCCGCGCACCCGGAACTGGTGGACCAGGGGCAGCTGGACGAGAACGCGCCGTGGTATTGCCGACAGGACGAAGAACGGAACAGCTGGACGGCCAACGCGGCCCATGGGGAGGCCATGGTCGAGGCGGTCGTCGACGCGTGGGTCGAACTACTGCAGCGCTGATACAAATCGAAGCGTTTGATTGAAGCGTTTAACTGTGGAAAGGAGCAACACATGCGGTCCATTTTCGTCGGTATCGAGTATGCCGGCAAGTCTACCTTGATCGATCACCTGGACGCCTACTACCAGAAACGGCGGCGCCGGACCCATCTAGACGATCACTTCACCATCCCGGACGCTTCCCTGAGTCCCGTTTCCCGGGCCCAGTACGTCCACTATCCCGACGACGTGAAAGAACGCATGCAGCGGATGCAGCTGCACTACCACGTGGAGGTCATCCGCAACTACCCCCACACGCTGATCGCCGGCTGGCACATCGAGGAGAAGGTCTACTGCGACGTGTACGGCAGCGTGGAGGGAAATCCCTACTATCCGAACTACGTCCAGAACAACCAGCGGCACTACGAGGTGCTGGTCCTGGAAGCCCGGCTGCCTGACGTCGTGCTGATCCACCTAACCGCCGACGACGACGCGATCCGCGAGCGCATGCGCACGGACCCCCACGAGTACCAGATCATCGACGAGCAGGACATACCCGATCTCAAGAAACGCTTCGAGGACGAGGTCGACCGATCGCTCCTTACGCGTAACGGCCACCTGGTCACGCTGGATACGACTGACAAGTCACCCGCGGAAACCCTGGACGAACTGCTGCTGAAAACCGATCCGCTGGTGACCGACGGGGAACTGGCCATGCGGGCCATGCCGGTGCCCGAGGAGGACTACGAGGTCAGGTACGAAAACAGCGAGCGGAAGATGGTGTAGGGAGAATCCACGGGGTAGGAGGAATCCACGGGGTTTTGTGTTTTTTGTTTTTTTTCGAAGCCGGAACGAGATCGGGGGTTTTAATTCCGACGAATCAAGTATAGACCTATTTGAATGGGAGGCTGGACAGAATTTAAGGCGTTATACGTCCAAGGAGTCAGACGATGACCGAGATGACCCGTGATAACTTGACCTTCGGCGCACAGATCGTAACTGCCGTAGGCATGTTCATTGTGACCCTGGGCATCTTGTTCATCGCGACGCTTACTTACCTGGATCGGGAAGATCAGGAATTCAGGAATGAGATTCGAACCGACCTCACAGAAATCCGTGCGGCGATGAGAGATATGAACAATCGTCTCGACAACATCAATACCCGACTCGGAAGGGTCGAGGGGTATCTGCGTGTATCCGGTAACGACAGCGATTGAAGCCTACGCCGCCAGGCCCTTGCCCTGGGCTTCCTTGATGCACTCGGCGAGGATGGGCACGCCTTCGCGAATATCCTCTGTCGTGGGGAACCCGAATGCGATGCGCAGGTAGGGGATGTCTTCATTCGCAGCGCTGAATGACTGACCAAGACTGTAATAAACCCCGCGCCCTGCAGCCAGTTGCAGCGCTTTCCGCGTGTCCGTCGCCGAGGGGATACGCACCCATACGAACATGCCACCGGGCGGATCCGTCCAGTACACCTCCTCGCCCAGATCGCCGAAGTGGGTCGCCAGCGATTCGACCACGGCGTCCTTGCGCGCCTTCATGACGTCGTTCACATCGCGAATGTGGTCCCAGAGATGATCGCCCAGGTATTCGGCCACAATCATGCTCGCCAGCGCGTTTGTCCCACCGTCCATCTTGTTCGCCATGATCCGCTGATGCAGCACTTCCGGCGCCATGAAGTAGCCCTGCCGGACGCCCGGTCCGAGGATCTTTGAAAAAGAGCCGACGTACACGACCCGGCCGTCTTCGTCGAGGTGGTACAGGTTCGGCGGCACCGGATCGGACTGGAACACGAGATCGGCGTAACAGTGGTCCTCCACGACCAGCGTGTCGAACTCCCGGGCCAGTTCGAGGAGGCGCTTGCGACGCTCCAGGGACAGGATGGAACCCGTGGGATTGTGATGGGTGGGGATGGTGTAGATGAACTTCGGCGGCGTGCCCCCGTCGACGAGCCCTTTGAGTACGGTCTCCAGTTCATCCGGCACGAGCCCCAGGTCGTCGATAGGCGCCGGTGCGATGCGCACCTGCCGGCTTCGGAACACGCTCAGCGACCCGCCGTAGGTGAAGGCTTCCGTGACGATCGTATCGCCTTGAGACGCGAAGGCTTCCGTGATCAACTGGAGCGCCTGCATGGAACCGGACGTCAGCACGATCTCCTCCAGGGGCACCGCCTTGCCCGCGCCGCGCTCGAAGCGCTCCGACGCGATGGCCCGCAAGGGTTCGTAGCCGCGACCGTCCGGGTAGTTCACCAGTTCCGGGCCCCGGGCCCTAATGACTTTCGCGGCGGCCTCGGCCAGCGCGTCCGAAGGAAAGGACAGCGGATCGGGCCTCCCCGCGCCGAAATTGATCTCACGCATGGACCTGCTCCTGTAGGGTGGCGGTTACGCCGATGGCGGATTTTACTTTATTCGATGCACAGGCAAGTTGATCACGGAATGTAGGATGGCCGTCCCGCGCCTGTCAACCGGTTCTGCGTGGATCAGGGGCGGATCGACAACGGATCGACGACGGATCGACGGCGGATCGACGACGGAACGGAGCACGTGCAACAGGACAAGGTGGGTGGCGTTGACAGGATATACCGAGCATTCTACATTGATCCTACCTGACCCTGTAGGTCGCATCCATCGGCTTTTCAACAATGATCCTGTTCCGATTCCTCCTGCTGTTCAGCATACTCACGTCTTTCGCGGCCGCTTCCGAAGCGCAAGACCAGCGGCCGGATCGGGCACCGCAGGCACAGCCCCCGGTCCGCGTCGAGATCCCCCTCTTCGAGGGCGGCCAGGGCCTGGAGTTCTTCCTCGCGTGCGCACGGACCTACGAACAGGAGCACGAAGACGTGGTGATCGACCTCTACGGCGATCCCCGCATCCACGACAAGGTGCGGGTGCGCATCCTGGAACGGTCCTTCCCCGAGGTCACCAACGCCCGCCTCAACTACTGGGCGCTCATCCGCAACGGCGACCTGCTGCCCCTGGACGAGTTCCTCGACCAGCCGAACTGGGAGGGGGACCGCACCTGGCGCGAATCGTTCCTGCCGGGGACCCTGGCCCAGTACACCCACGAGGGAAGGACTTACGGCATCCCCCTGATGGCGTCGGCCTACGCCGTGTGGTACAACAAGAACATGTTCGAGGAAAACGGCTGGGAACCGGCGACGACCTGGGAGGAGTTCCTCGACCTGTGCGAGGAGATCAAGGCCGCCGGGATGTGGCCCCTCGCCTTCCAGGGCCGGTACCCGGGCTACGTGCAGGCCGTGATCGACCACGGCTACTACCACCTCGCCGGACCTGAGCGGTACTTCGATCAGAAGAACCTGGTGCCCGGCAGTTTCGACAACCCCGAATTCGTCGAGGCCCTTTCCCTCGCACAGCGGATCGCGCTGAACTACTTCCAACCGGGCGCCATGGGCATGAGTCACACCGAGTCCCAGCTCGAGTTCTTCCTGGGGCACACGGCCATGATCTTCTGCGGTTCGTGGCTCAAGAGCGAGATGCTGGGGAAAATCCCGGACGATTTCCGTCTGGGATCCTTCAACATCCCTGTGGCGCCGACCGGCAGGGCGGATCCCACGGCCGTCTACGGCGGGTCCGGGTACTATTTCGTCCTGAAGGACAGCGAGAACCCGCTGGCCGGGGTCGAGTTCCTGCGCTTCATGACTTCGCGGCGCATGGCCGGCCTGTTCGCCCGGATGCGCGACATCCCCGTGTCCGTGGCGGGCGTATCCGAAGCGAACCTGACCGAGGACATGGCGGACCTGGCGGCCATGTTGAAGAACGCGGCCGTCACCTACGGCACGCCGCCCGGCGAGGGTTATCCGGCCATGACGCAGTACTGGACCGACGCCCGGTTCAGGGTGATCACCGGCCAGACCACGCCCGCAGAGGCCGCCGCGGAACTGGAAGCGGCCGCGGCCGTCGTTCGACGGCAGACCATCGCGCCGGACGAGATCAACATCCGGCACGTCTGGAAACCCAGCCTGCTGATCGGCCTTATGGCTCTGGCCATCGGCTACTGGTCGGCCACGACCTACAAACGCTACCGGGACCGCCGCCGCGCGGGGAAATCACACGTCGCCGGTCTCCCATTCCTCGGGCGCACTGACCGGATCATCTTCATCGCGCCTGCCCTGCTGCTCTATGCGGTCTTCGTGATCATCCCGAGCGCGAAATCTTTCCTCTGGAGCCTGAACGAATGGGACGGGCTGACCGACATGCGCTTCACGGGCCTGCTCAATTTCGGCCGGCTGCTCTTCGAAAGCGACGGGTTCTGGATCGCGCTGAACAACAACCTGTTCATCATGTTCGTCATCCCGCTTTTCGTCATCCCCCTCTCTCTCTTCCTGGCCGTGTGCATCAGCCGGCAAATCCGGGGGTCGAAGTTCTTCCGCATCGCCTTCTTCTTCCCGAACATCCTCGGGGCCGTGGCCGCGACGCTCCTCTGGATGCACCTCTACAATCCCCAGGGCGGACCGATCAACGCCGCACTGGTGGGACTCGGCCTGATCCTGTCCGCGTTAGGCTTCGAGAGCGCGGGAAGCTGGCTACAGGCCATGGAAGGATTCGCCTGGCTGTCGCAGTCCAACCTGTACTGGGCGCTCATCCCCATGTCCATCTGGGGCGCCTGCGGCTTCAACATGATCCTCTTCCTGGCCGCCATGGAAAGCATTCCCCAGAGCCTCTACGAAGCGGCGGACATCGACGGGGCCTCGTCGTGGCGGCAGTTCTGGACCATCACCCTGCCGCTGATCTGGGAGGTGCTGTCCATCTCCATCGTGTTCATGGTCATCGGCGGGATGAAGGCCTTCGAGACCATCTGGCTCCTGACCAACCAGACGCCCACCACGCAGGTGCACGTCATCGGCACGCTCATGGTGCAGGACATGTTCACCGAATTCAAGATCGGCGAAGCCACGGCCATCGCGGTGCTGCTGTTCATCATGGTGTTCTTCGGCACGGCCGCCACACTGCGGCTCATGCGAAGAGAAACGGTGGAGTTCTGATGACACGGGCGGAAGAAATGAACCAATCCGGAGAAAACGAGCGGACGGGCGAATCGGGACCGCCGGACCAAACGAGATCGCCGGACTCGGAGAAGCCGACGGAATCTAAGAGCCGGACGTCGGCCTGGAACCTCGTGATCTACCCGGTCCTGCTCGGGTACCTGGTCATCGTGGTCTACCCGATGGCCTGGCTGCTGTATACGTCGCTCAAGACGGACCGGGAGATCTTCCTGGCGCCATTCACGCTACCGGACTGGGCGGACCTGCAGTGGATCAATTTCTCGCGGGCGTGGACGGTGGGGCACTTCGGGGACTACTTCCTGAACAGCGCGATGCTGACGGTGCTGACGGTGATCCTGTCGCTGCTCTTCGCGGCCATGGCGGCCTATGCTTTGTCGCGGTTCCGATTCTTCGGGGCACGGCCCCTGTTCTTCTTCTTCCTGGCGGGCCTGATGGTGCCGCTGCAGCTGGCCATCGTGCCCCTCTTCTTCCAGATGAAGGACCTGATGCTGCTCAACTCACGGCTGG
This sequence comes from Gemmatimonadota bacterium, assembly GCA_009835325.1. Classification (NCBI taxonomy): domain Bacteria; kingdom Pseudomonadati; phylum Gemmatimonadota; species Gemmatimonadota bacterium. Next base: position 26,336 of record VXWP01000074.1, read on the forward strand.
GGCTGCTGCTCGTCTACATCGCCTTCGGCATGCCCTTCGCCATCTTTATCCTGGCGGGTTTCTTCAAGTCACTGCCGTCGGGGCTCCACGAGTCGGCCCTGATGGACGGCGCCGGCGAACTGCGGGCCTTCTGGCACATCATGCTGCCGCTGGCCAAGCCCGCCCTCGTGACCGTGGGCATCTTCGCCTTCCTGGGCACCTGGAACGAGTTCTTCATGGCCTTCATGTTCCTGTCGGGCGAAAACGCCGAAAGCCTCCGCACCCTTCCCCTCGGCCTGGCCAACATCACCATCGTGAGCCAGTACCGCAGCGACTGGGGCATGGCCTTCGCCGGCCTGGTGCTCATGATGCTGCCCACCATGGCGGTCTACGCCCTGCTCCAGCGCCAGGTGACGAAGGGGATTACGGTGGGGGCGCTGAAGGGGTGACGCCTGGTAACTACTGGTGGAGCGCTCGAGGGGTGGGGTGCCCGAGAGGTGACGCGCGAAACTACGGCTTCGCGATCCAGACCGGGTCGGGCGTGATGCTCGTCTCAGGCGTCGGGCCCGTGTCGTCCCATTCCGCCTCGTTCTCCAGCAGGAAGCCCGGCTCGACCGACATGTCGTGATCGCAGATGATCTGGCAGGACAGCCGTACCTCGCCGACGAGCCCTTTCTCCGACAGCACTTCGAATTCAGCAGCGGTCATTTTGTCCGGTTCGCCATCGGAAATACTTACGCGGCAGGTCGTGCACTTGGCGTTGCCGCCGCAGCGGTGTCCGATGTTCACGCCGGTGCCCTCGATGGCCAGCACGAGGCGCTGCCCCGATTCGACCTCGTGCTCTACGCCGTTTACGGTGAGTTTCGGCATGGTGACAAGCTCCTTTCAAGTGTTGTCAATGTTGACAATGTATTAAACGTCGTTAAAACAACCCCCGGCAGCCGGTGTGCGGCCGAGATGCAGCCGGTGCGATCGGGATGTAGCCGGCGCGCGGCCGAGATGCAGTCGCCGCGATCAAACTGAGATATCGTGACCGAGCCGGTCCCGGGTATGCTCCAGGTCCACCCAGCGGTGCGGTCCGTCGGTCACGGCGAAGCACACCTCGTAAACCGGGTTTTCCGTGACTTTCAGGGCCAGTTCGATGATCTGCGTAATGTCCGCCTGGCTGCACCAGACCGATCTCAGGAAGGGTTCGGTGGCCTCGTTCTGCTTGTTGACCCAGCCGATGCGCAGGCAGACGACGGAGAAGCCGTGGGCGTCGTGGTAGGTGCGGCAGATGCCCTCGCCCCAGACCTTGCTGGCCGAATAGGGTTCGGTGGGACGGGGCGGGTCGGTGACTTTCACGATGGGCATGGGATCGGGCAGCCCTTCGAGCCGGCCCTCGTTCAGGGAAACGTACGGTTCGGAGAACTGTCCGTACCCCCAACTCGCCATGACGGAACTCGCGTAGATCAGCCGCTTGATGCCCTCCTCCCGGCAGACTTCCAGGACGTTGTACGTGCCCCGGATGTTGCATTCCAGAATGGTCTCGAAGGACGCGCCGGGATCGGGGACCGCGCCGAGATGGACCACCGCGTCCATGCCGGACAGCGCCCGGGACACCGCGTCCCGGTCGGTCAGGTCGGCCAGTGAGAAACGGTCATCGGGTATCCGCAGAAGGTCCTCATCGTCGATGCGGTCCGAAGAAACCGTACGCCGGCCGCTGCCATAGACTTCGTAATCATCCTTTCCGCTCAGGTGCCGGTAGGTCAGGTTGCCGATCAGTCCGTATGCGCCCGTTACGTGCACCTTCAAGGGTCTTCCCTCACTCATTGGTTCCTCCGGTTTAACTTTCTGTGAATCAGTGATAAGTCTTGCGGGCTTCTGACTTTTCGCCGGTGGGCGGTCGGCTTAAGTGCACGGTGTCCGCCCAAAGTTGCATTCACGCCTCGTCCATAAAAGGATACCGCCAGTCCGTCGGCGGGACCATGGTTTCCTTGATCGTCCGGGCGCTCATCCAGCGGAGCAGGTTCATGGGGCTGCCGGCCTTGTCATTCGTGCCCGACGCCCGCGCGCCCCCAAAGGGCTGCTGCCCGACGACCGCCCCGGTGGGCTTGTCGTTGACGTAGAAATTGCCGGCTGCGTTGCGGAGCGCGTCCGATATGCGCACAGTCGCCTCTCGGTCCCGCGCGAAGACGGACCCGGTAAGGGCGTAGGGCGATGTGGTGTCGCAAAGCGCGAGGGTCTCTTCCAGGCGGTCATCCTCGTAAACGTATATAGTCAGCACGGGACCGAAGATCTCCTCCTCCATGGTCCTGAACCGCGGGTTCGTCGTCACGATGGTCGTGGGCTCGACGAACCAGCCCCGCTTGCGGTCGCACCCGCCGCCGGTGATGATCTCGGCGTCGTCCGCCGACCGGGCGTATTCGATGTAACCGGCGATGGTGTCGAAGGACGCCTCGTCGATCACGGCCGCCATGAAATTCGAGAAATCTTCCGGATCCCCGACCCTGATCTGCGATACCTCCGCCGTGAACCGGTCCCTGAAGGCCGGCCACAGAGAGCGGGGCACGTACATCCGGGAGGCCGCGGAACACTTCTGCCCCTGGTACTCGAAAGCGCCGCGGACCGCCGCCGCGACCAGGGCGTCCACGTCCGCCGAGGCGTGGACGAAGATGAAGTCCTTTCCGCCCGTCTCGCCCACGATGCGGGGATAGTGCTTCATGCGCGCCAGGTTGCCAGCCACGGTGCGGTACATCCGCTGGAAGGTCGCCGTCGATCCGGTGAAGTGAATGCCGGACAGGTCCGGGCTGTCGAGCACCGGGTCGCCCACCTCGGCCCCGGATCCCGGGATGAAGTTGATCACACCGGGCGGCAGTCCGGCTTCCTGCAGCAGCCCCATGACGTGCCAGGCCGAGTAGACGGCGGAGGACGCCGGTTTCCAGAGCACCGCGCAACCGGTGAGGGCCGGCGCCGTGGGCAGGTTGCCGCCGATGGCCGTGAAATTGAAGGGCGTTACGGCGAATACGAATCCCTCGAGTGCCCGGTACTCCAGGCGGTTCCAGACGCCCGGCGAGGATGCGGGCTGGTCGCTCATGAGCTGCGCCAGGTAGCTCACGTTGAACCGCCAGAAGTCGATCAGTTCGCAGGCCGAGTCGATCTCCGCCTGGAAGATCGTCTTGGACTGGCCCAGCATGGTTGCGGCGTTGACCGTCTGGCGCCAGGGCCCGGCCAGCAGGTCGGCCGCCTTCATGATGACCGACGCCCGTTGCTCCCAGGGCATGTCCGACCACGCCGCCCGGGCTTCCAGGGCCGCGTCGATGGCCATGCGGACCTCGGTTTTGCCGGCCTTATGATAGACGCCGAGGTCGAGCCCGTGGTCATGAGGGGCCCGAAGGGGCGCCGTGTTGCCCGTCTTCACCTCCCGGCCGCCGATGATCAGCGGGACCTCTACGGGGGTGGATTTCAGCTCGGCGAGCTTGGCCTTGACGGCCGCTCTTTCGGCCGATCTGGGCGCGTAATCCAAGACGGGTTCGTTGTAGGGCTGGGGCGGGTTGAAGCGTGCGTTGGCCATGCTCCATATGTATCCGGCGCGCGGCCGACGTGTCAACTGTTTTGTAGACCGCCGGCCGGCGCTCCGTCGCGCTAATCCGCGGTGCTCCCCAAGACGCTGCCTCGGTGCTTCCCACGGTGATCTCCGTAGCGCTCCCACAGCCATTTTAACCTTGCCAGATCACGCGGTGATATGAGATATTGGCGGTATAAACCAAGTCAGACGAGCGACCCTCAACAGCGAGAACAGCAAGGCTCGCGGCAGCCCCGGACAGCAGTCCGGAACAGCGGCCGGCCGGGCCGGGAGTATGGTCATGAGCACCGATCAGGCCAAACAGGAACATGGCATCAAGGCGGTTAACCAGGAATACACGCAGTACGACCAGGTGGAAAAGGAACAGACCTACAACCTGGCCGAGGGCGCGGCGGAGGAGGCATTCGACGAGGAAACGCAGATCAGGACCTGCGACATGAGCCTGTTCCTCCACGGCGGACCGGAGGGCAGGGCACAGTTCGCCCGGGACATCGGCGAGGCCATGGAGGGCATCGGTTTCGTGATCCTCGAGAACCACGAAATCCCGCCCGGCCTGTACGAGGAGGCCGAGCGCAAGGTGGCCGAGTTCTTCACGGCCACGCCCACGGCAGACAAGATGAAGTACGAGGCCGAGCGGCACGGTTCGGTCAACCAGGGGTACTTCCCGATCAAGCAGACCAGCCGGATGCATCCCGACCTCGTCGAGGGGTGGGTCTTCTGCCGACGGGCCTTCGACCTGGGCGAGAACCCGGACTACCGCGAGACAGACTACTGGCCCGCGGCCGGGTACGAACCGTTCTTCCGGCAGGTCATCCAGCAACACGAGAAGCTGATCCTGCCCCTCATGCAGAGCATCCTCACCTACCTGGGCTGCGATCCGTCCCTCTACGACGAAAAGCTCACGCGGACGAACTTCGGCTTCCGGCTCAACTACTACCCGCCCATCACCAAAGAGGACGACGAATCCGGGGCCGGCCGTATGCTCGGCCACGAGGACGTGGACCTGTTCACCATCCTGCCCTCCCACGGGGTGGACGGCCTGCAGGTGCTCAACCGCGAGAACATGAAGTGGATCCGCCTCAATCCCCCGGAAGGCAGCATCATCATCAACACGGGCGACTACATGCAGCGGATCACCAACGACCGCCTGCCCTCCACCACGCACCGGGTCAGCAAGCCGCAGGACGCCCGCCTCTTCGGCTCCGCCCGCGTCAGCATCCCCATGGCCGTCTACGTATGGGAGGAGGAGATGCTCGAGGTGCTGCCCAACACGGGCGAGCCCAAGTACGAACCCATCTCGGCCGTCCAGTTCCACACCCGGACCACGAGCAAGTACTACGGCGACGACTACGCGGTGGATGACGACTGAGGACAGCCCATGACCCCCCATGAGCAGTACCTCTTCGACCTGCAGGGCTTCATCGCGGTCCCTGAAGCCCTCGACGCCGGACAGCTCGCCGAGTTGAACCGGATCCTCGACGAGAAGATCGACGAAGCCATGGAACCCGGCGCGACCACGCACCGGTTCGGTTTCACGCTGCTCGACTGGGGACCCGCCTACCGCGACCTGATCGACAACCCGCGCATCGTCCCCTACCTGGAGCACATCGTCGGACCGCGGTTCCGGCTGGACCACGACTACGCCGACATCATCAGCCAAGGTGACGGACCCATCGGCACCACCCTCCACGGCGGTGCCATTCCCTTCGACCCGCTCTATTCCTACACCTGCGTCAACCAGGAGATCCGTTGCGGCCTGTCCGTGGTCGCCTACAACCTGAAGGACGTGAACCCCGGCGACGGCGGCTTCGGCTGCGTGCCCGGCAGCCACAAGGCCAACTTCCGGTTCCCCGACGAGTGGCGCAACCTCAAGACCGACCAGCCCTTCATCCGCGCCGTGACCGGCAAGGCCGGCACCGCCGTCATCTTCACCGAAGCGCTGACCCACGGCACCATGCCCTGGCACGGCGACGAACGCCGCACCCTCTTCTACAAGTACTCGCCCAACTCGGTATCCTGGTACGCGGAGTACTACGAAGCCGAAAAGTACGAGGGACTGACGGAACGGCAGCAGCAGATCCTCGAGGCGCCGAACGCCAGGTATGGCCAGCGGTTTAAGCGTGGGGTGGTGGTGTAGGTGGGTTCTGCCATACTTGTTGCCACGTGATTTTCTGGTATTCTACCCAACAACAACGACAACCGAACTTAGAACACGTCGGTTGTAGTAGCTGTCTGGTGTGGTATTTTTAGTTGTTATTAATGATAACCGATTGAGTTCTCCTTGGAGATAATATGACACTTCTAAATGCCATAATTGAAGTCCTTAGCACCGTCAAGAAACCCCTGCACGTCATTCAGATATATAAGGAAATAATGGATAGGAAACTCTGGCAAACGAATGGAAAGACACCCACCGCAACTATAGGTGCACGCCTATATTCGGATATCAAGAGTAATGGTGATGCATCACAGTTTGTGAAGGTCAAACCACAGGTTTTTGCTATGCGTGAAGATTACGAAGCCGACGAGCAAAACCTGGAAAACAACATGGTCGATAACGAGAATTCAGATGTCGATTCAGTTGCAGAGGAATCCACTAAACACGTTTCTGGCACCTCGAGCATGTCCTTCACCGACTGTGCTGAGAAAGTGCTTGAGGAATTCGGTAGTAAAAACCCAATGCACTACAAAGACATCACATCAAAGGCGTTAGAAAAAGGTTGGTTAGTTACTAAAGGGAAAACGCCTGAAGCGTCGATGTATGCCCAGGTAATCACGGAGATAAAGCGTCGACAGAGTCGAGGGGAATCTCCAAGGTTTGTACAGCATGGACGTGGTTATGTCGGCTTGAGCCAATGGCAGGCAAGAGGGCTATCATTTCAGATTCAACAGTACAATGAAAAAGTACGGAAGACGCTGAGAGAACGGTTGCTCGGTATGAAACCCAAGGAATTTGAAGAGTTGATTTCGCAGTTGCTTCCGGAAATGGGGTTTGTCGAAGTGGAGGTAACCAAAACTGGGGGTGATGGTGGTATTGATGTACGTGGAATCCTAGTTGTTGGCGATGTAGTTCGAATGAAGCTAGCTGTTCAGGTCAAGCGTTGGAAACATAACGTACAGGCTCCAGTTGTTCAACAAGTCAGAGGCAGTTTAGGTGTCCACGAACAAGGATTAATCATAACAACCAGTGACTTCAGCGCAGGGGCAGTAAAAGAAGCTGCCCAAAGTGACAAAACTCCAATTGCCCTTATGAATGGTAAACAGTTGGTACTACTCCTAATGGAGCATGGGATAGGTGTACATCGTTTATCTCCCAATTTGTACGAGATTGATGAGAACACTCTGAATCAGGATTAAAAGTAAGGACGTCATTCCAGTGAATACAATTTCGGATGTATCCAGCACCCGCCCCTGCTGGTTCGTAGGCGCAAGTTACAACAGGTCCGAAGATCAAACCGACCGGTTCCTCCAGGATGGAATCTGGGAGAACGATTTCGACGACGATCATCCGTTTGTCGCGATGACTAAGACCATGCAGACTGGTGACCGTATTGCGATAAAGGCAACCTACGTTCGTAGAAAGGGGTTGCCATTTGAAAATAACGGTCGGCCTGTATCTGTGATGGCAATCAAAGCCATTGGTACGATTGTGGAGAATGTCGGCAACGGCCATACCGTCAAGGTCGACTGGACGCCAGTCGATCCCATACGTGAATGGTACCTAAACACCTATATAAGAACGGTTTGGAAGGTCACACCGGGAAGCGACTGGTACTCCGATGCCTTGATTGGATTCGCATTCGAGAATGCTAAACAGGACATCGATCGGTTCTTGAAGGTCGACTACTGGGGGAAGAGATACAAGGGATACGCTTGGACAGATTTCTACGAGGCTTTCGCGAATAAGTTGCTCGCATATAAAGACAGGCGCACCGATCTGATCAATAGGATACATGCCGTTGCTACCAAAGAAAACTCAATGTACCTGGTGCAGGATCAGTATGCTAATGGCACGTCTGGACCTTTAAGAGACATATGCCCGTTTACGATCATGGGTATGTTCAACAGGGGAATAACGAATTCCAATAGGTATATCGTTGCTACAGAACTGGCTAACCAACTGGGCGTGCCTGAGACGATACCGGATGATAAATTCGAAGGCATCCCCGTAGTACACAATCAAAGTTCGTGGTTTTTTAACTACGAAAAAGATAGGAATCCAGACGATATTGATGTCTTATGGGATGTATTCTCCTGTGCAATCTCCTTTTCAGATTCGGAAGATTCCAATTCGCGTTCTGCATTCCTCTCCGCCTATGACTCCGCATTAAAGGTATCTAATGTTGGTTGGAAACTATCATTTGGTCTGTATTGGATTCGGCCCTGGTCTTTTCCTTCCCTCGACAATCTGGCCAGGGACTACATAGAAAATGATCTTGATACTGAAATCGGTCATAACGGCCCCAAAAACCGTTGCAACGCGAACGACTATCTGAATGTCCGAGACTCTTTAGAAACAAGGTTCAAGGAAGAGAACTACCCTATCAATTCTTTTCCGCACCTCGGCTATGAGATCTGGAAGCGTAAAGTCGCCCCTCCTTCACCGCCACCACCTCTACCTCCACCACCTCCACCTTTGCCTGAATACACGTTGGACGACATAGTAAAGGACGGTTGCTTCATCGATAGAAGCAAACTGAAGACTATGATTGAAAGTCTAAGTAAGAAGAAAAACTTGATCCTTCAGGGTCCGCCAGGAACCGGAAAGACCTGGCTTGCTAAAAAACTGGCGTTTGTCCTTATTGGCCGTCAAGACGACAGTAAGATAAAGCCGGTACAGTTCCATCCCAATCTCTCCTACGAGGATTTCGTTCGCGGGTGGCGGCCATCAGGAGATGGCAAACTCACTCTGGTGGATGGCCCTTTCGTCGTCCTGCGGAATGAGGCAGAGAATGACCCAGACACGAAGTATGTGATGGTTATAGAAGAAATCAACAGGGGTAATCCGGCCCAGATTTTCGGAGAGATGTTGACCCTACTGGAAGCAGACAAAAGAACTCCCAGCGAAGCCTTGGAGCTTGTTTATAAAAGGGATTCCAACGAAAAGTTTCATATACCTGAAAACGTTTATGTTATTGGTACGATGAACATTGCGGATCGCTCCCTTGCTCTTGTAGACTTGGCCCTTCGCCGCCGTTTTGCGTTTGTCGACCTTGAGCCCAGCCTTGGCGAGCCATGGCGGAAGTGGGTCCATTCGCAGTTTGGCATTGACATGAATACACTTAGGGACATTGAGAATCGTATTGTTGATCTGAATCAAACAATCAAAGAAGACGCCACTCTAGGCCCACAGTACCGTGTAGGCCACAGCTTTGTCACACCTCAACAGAATACCCCGATTGACGATGGGAGAGATTGGTTTCGGCAAGCAGTCGACACAGAAATCGCGCGCCTTCTTGACGAATACTGGTACGACGACCTTGAAAAGTCTAACTCGGCAAAAAAGAAACTGTTGGAGGGGTTTTAGTGGTTAGTGGCGCAATCGACGGCACATTAGGTAACTCATCTGAAAGCATTGGCCACATTGGACGGATTCCCATACGTAATCTGTGGCTACTCATGCTTTATGCCTCGGATCTTGTCAGGCAACTCGATACGTCAGAAAAGCGCTCTTTTGAAGATAATCCCGATGACCTTCCAGATCTCATTGCCGAGATCCTCGTGCTTGCGGTCGAGCGTCGGTTAAAACGCAATCTGAGTTATGGTTACCAGTATCGACATGAAGTACTCGGACGAGTTCGCGGACGCATAGACCTTCTTTACACAGAGAGTCATCAGTTGCTGCAACGGGGAATGGTTGCTTGCCGATTTGACGAGTTGACTGTCGACACGCCAAGGAACAGATACGTACGCTCCGCACTCGAGATGATATCCAAGATAGTGCGAAGTATGGAACTCGCGCATCGTTGCCGATCCCTGGCTGTAAGTCTAAGGCGACTGGGAGTCGTTGGAGAACGACCTGGGCGAGAGGAGACTTCTATTGAACGATTCGGCCGGCATGATTCAACAGACCGCAAGATGGTGTCTGCTGCCCGTCTCGCGTTCGAAATGGCCATTCCGACCGAGGCGGCTGGTCTAAGTCACCTCCCCATACCCGACCGCGATGAATATTGGATACGCAAACTCTATGAAAAGGGTGTTGCTGGCTTTTATGATCTAGTGCTAACTGATCAGGGTTGGAAGGTGGACTCCGGTAAAACAATTCGTTGGCCTAAGGGGATGCGAAGTTCAAGAGTCGATGAGATACTCCCCTCTATGCAGACCGACATCGTGTTAGATAATGTCGATGAATGTCGTCGAATCGTGATCGACACGAAATTTAACTCGGTTTTATCGAAGGGTTGGTATAGAAATGATGGTATACGAAGCGGATACATGTACCAGATTTACGCCTATTTGAGATCTCAGGAAAAAGATGGAGAGCCAATAAGTTTCAAAGCAGAAGGGATGTTTCTCCATCCGTCGGTGGGAGAGATGTTCAATGAATGGGTAGATATTCAGGGTCATCGGATCCACTTTAAAACCGTTGATCTTGCGGCTGACACACAGACCATCAGATCGCAACTGTTGAATGCTATTCAGGTATAAGTTTAATTGTCTGGCGATGTTGAATCCCAAGGTGTGGTTATACATCCCAAATAGGAGTTACATTACGAACAGTAAACCAAACGATGACGTTGGCGAAGACAATCCCCCAGCCAACCTGGCATCGGCGATCCGTGCCCGTTTTGCACCATTGGGTGGCGTTGATCTGGAGATCCCACCACGCGAGCCCATGCGCGATCCGCCTGACTTTGAGTGTGACGATAGGTCAATGCTTAACGAGTCCCGTTCCAACTAAAACCGGTAAATGCGCACCGCTTAAGATATAACATACAAAGGACAACCCATGACTCCCATCGCCCTGGGATCGCAACGTGAACTTTTTGTAGATCCCTACCTGATCGACAGTCTTTCCGGTGCACGCTTGCACCTGCACGAACCCGTCCGAAAGGAGACGGTCTTCCGGGTAGTCGAACCCCTGGAGAACGCCTGCACGGGATGCTACAACCTGGTACAGGTGGACGGAAAGATCCTGGTGTACTACCGCGGCTATCACCCCACGGGGAAGCACGAGGATCTGCCCGAGGGTTGGGCGCAGACGCAGACGACGAACCTGCTGGTCAGCGACGACGGCATCCATTTCGAGCGGCCCGGCCTGGGCCTGGTGGAGGCGGAGGGATCCACGGACAACAATATCCTCATCCGTGGCGCCCAGGCGCACAATTTCTGCGTCTTTCTGGACGGCAATCCGTCCGCGCCGCCCGAACAGCGTTTCAAGGCCATCGGCGGCGAGGGCAGGAACAGGCTGTTCGGGTTTACTTCTCCCGATGGGCTCGTCTGGGAATCCATCGTGGACGGTCCCCTCAAGATAGAGGGCGCCTTCGATTCGGTGAACGTGCCCATGTGGGACGACTATGTGGGTTGCTACCGCATCTTCAGCCGCTACTTCGAACAGACCGGGGAGGACGGCGTCGGGGTCCGTGCCATACAGAGCTGCACCTCGGATGATTTCATCCACTGGACCACGCCCGAGCATCACGTGTACGACGAAGGCGTTCCGTTCGAGCATTTCTACACCAACGCCACTACGCTCTGCCCCGGGGCGGAACACATCCTGCTGTCTTTTCCCATGCGGTTCGTGCCGGAACGGACGAAGGATACGGAGGGCATGGTTTACCCGGGCGGCGGGATCTCCGACGCGGTGTTCATGTCAAGCCGGGACGGCGTCCAGTGGGACCGTACGTTCATGGACGCCTGGCTGCGGGCGGGCCTGGACCAGCGAAACTGGACCCATCGCAACCAGACGCCGGCCGCGGGGATCATTCCGACCGCGCCGGACGAATGGTCCATGTACGTCGCCGAGCACTACGGCTGGAACACCAACGCCGTGCGTCGGGTGACCGTCCGCCCCCACGGCTTCGCCTCGGTACGGGCGGGTTACCACGGCGGGGAGCTCCTCACGAAGCCGGTGACCTTCACCGGATCGACATTGTTTATCAACTACTCGACGTCGGCCGTGGGCAGCGTGTCCGTGGAGATCCAGGACGCGGAGGGCCGTCCCCTGGATGGATTCACCGCGGGGGACATGGAACCGCTGTTCGGCGACGATCTCGACGCCCCGATCGCGTGGAAAGAGGGCGCTGGACAGGGCGGCGCACAGGGCGGTGGCCTTGGTGGCTCGGGCGACCCGGGCGGCCGCCAGTCCAACCTGTCCCGCCTGAACGGCACGCCGGTTCGTCTGCGCTTCGTGCTGAAGGACGCGGACCTGTTTTCCATCCGGTTTGGGGATTCCTGACGGGACGTCACTTCTGGCTGGGACCCAGCGACTTCCAGTTCGCCCTAACCCGCCTGAATCGGTTTTCCGCGAAGCTTCCGGTAGATGGCCGGGGCCATGGAGATGGTGATGAGCAAGGCGAGGGCGATGGCCAGGTTGGTCAGGGCCGAGGTGCGCAGAGCGGCGCGCGTCACCTCGTCGAGTGCGGCGCCGGCCAGGTAGACCTGCATCAGCGACGCCGCGGTATAGGCGTAGATGAAGGTGCCCGGGGTGATCCCGATCATCGTCGCCAGCGCGAAGTGGAGCTTGCGTAGACCGGAGAGTCCGGCGGCGAAGTTCAGCACGTTGAAGGGGATGACCGGGATCAGCCGGAGCTGGAGCATGCGTAGGAACCCCTTTTTTCGGAGTCGACGGTCGATCCGGTCAATGGGCCCTTTTATGTAGCGGGATACGAAATCGCGGCCCAGGTACCGGGCCAGGTCGAAGGCGAGGTTGGCGCCGATGTTCGCGCCGATCATGACGTACAGCGCGCCCTCCAGCGCACCGAAGGTGAAACCCGCGAAGAAGGTCAGGATCACCATCGGCACGCCCAGCACGGTGAGGAGGACATAGACGCCGATGAACACCAGGGGCGCCCACCAGAATCCCTCGATCGACTCGAAGAATCCCTCCATTACCACGGGCTGGAGATAGTTGCCCAGGGGCGTGAAGCTGTAGGCCAGAAAGCCGGACAAGGCGATCGCGAGCAGGATGACCGGCTTGACGAACTGTCGCTTCTGGCCGGTGGCCTCGACGACTCCCTCGCCTGTGTCCTCGACAGCGGCTTCGCCGGTACCCTCGACTGTTCCCTCGCCGGGGTCTAACTGCGACACGGCGCGTATGGTTTTTTCATGGGTTTATGAATCCGTGCGCTTATTCCGCAGGCTGTTCGTTGATGCCCCAGTCGTAGTGCAGGTAATCCACGTCCACGTCCCTGCGATTCAGCAGCGCGCGGGCCGCGTCATCGGGCACGTAGGGGGCGATGTAATCCAGGACTTCCCGCTGGTTCTTCCCGAAGTCGTCCTTGTACCAATCCATGATCGGCGAAAGCCAGACGGTATTGTCCTCCGGATCGGCTCGGAACTTACTGGGATCGGCGAAAAAGACAAGGGTATTCGCCTTCATCTGCCGCTGCACGTCATCCTCGGTAAACGCTTCGGTCATGAGCGGCGGGCATCCTATGGAGGCGCACACAAGGGCGAAATGGACCAGGGGCTCGTCCATCTTGCGCAGGATGTTGTGCTCGATGTCATCCAGCGAGTATTCCCTGCCCTGGATCTCGATCTTGTAATCCTTCCAGATGCTGTATCCGAGCAGACTGACATGATCCCTGATGCTGCTGGTGGGATAGAAGTGCAGCATCCCGCGGATCGTGAGCGCATTGTAGGTGTTGATCCAGTAGGCGAAGACCTCGTTCCGATCCTTCAGCCCGGCGGGGTCGACGCCCTTGATCATCTCCAGGTAGCCGTCCAGCGTGCCCACGTCGCGGGCCTTCCAGGTCCGGTAGTCGATCATGCCCCGGTCGTCGACGTACTTCTTCAGCAGACCGTCGTACACGGAGTGATCCACCATACCACCTCCCTGCGCTTCGGCCATTCCAGTATACAGGACTGCCGTCAGCGCAACAGTCATCAGGGTACTCCATTTTCCTGTACGCATTGCTCGTTTGCGCATCTGTCTTTTACACATCGCTCGTGTCCCCTATTTCCCTTGCCCCGCATGGGGTTTCCTGCTATATTTCATTGAAATCCGCAAACGTTTCACGCACCGGATTCACCCTTCCCAGGCGGTAAACAACCATGGAAACGAAATCCCGCGCCAGCATTATCTACGTCCTCGCCGCGATCCTGATACTGGCCGGACTGATCTCCGCCATAGTGGGCGAAATGAGATCGCCTGAAGTGGCCGTCGTGTATGATGCGGATGGCGCCGTATCTTCGAATCCCTACTCGGTCGACCTGGATATTACCCTGGCGGACCTCGACGAGAACGAAGTGACCATCGGCAAGCTGGAAGCGGTACGTATCGTCAACTTCTGGGCCACCTGGTGCGGTCCATGTGTCGCCGAGATACCCGAATTTCAGGCCTTCCATGAAGAATACGGCGACAAGGGAGTCAAGGTCATCGGCATCGCCCTCGACGAACAAGGCGCTGAAATCGTGCAGCCCTTCGTCGAGGAACACAACATGACCTACTTGACACTCATCGACACCGCAGGGAAATCTGCCTCGAATTTCGGCGGCGTCTACGCCATCCCGACCACCTTCATCATTGACCGGGACGGGATGGTACACAAGAAACACGTTGGCCTGATGTCCTACGAGAACCTGGAATCCGCCGTGCTTCCCCTGCTGGCGAACTAGGTCGCAAACGGCCGCGTCGCGCCGTGCAGTCTCCCGAGCGTCTCCGCCAGGTTACGTCCCAATCCCTCCACTGACGCCTGGCGCTTCTCGTCTTTCAATTGCCCGTCTTCCGTGAACGCGCCGTGCGCGCCCGGTAGCGCCAGTTGATCCGGCAGGACCATCACGTGGATGTTGCTCAGGATCGATCGCACGTGCACGAGTCCGCGGAGACCGCCCAACGACCCCGGCGACGCGCTCATCAGCGCGGCCGTCTTGTTACGGAAGACCGCCAGCCTCTCCTCGCCCGGCGCGGGCCTCGATGCCCAGTCGATTGTGTTCTTCAGGAGGGGCGTGATCGAACTGTTGTATTCCGGCGCGGCGATCAGCAGGCCCTGGCTGGCCATCATCAGCGCTTTGAATCGGACCGCGTTAACCGGCAGCCCATCCCGTTCTTCCAGGTCGCCGTCATACAGCGGCATGGGATAGTCCCGCAGGTCGACCAGGTCGACTTCGGCCCCGGCTTCCTCCGCGCCGCGCGCCGCGATACCGACCAGTTTCCGGTTGAAAGACCCGGTCCGCGCACTGCCCGCAAACGCGAGTATCCTGGGTACATAAGCCATAATGAATAGTCGCGTTTCGGGCCCCGAAAGTCAAGGGCGGATTGAACGCCCGGCGGCAGTGCTCCCATCGGCCGTTACACCCCATCCCGCAAGGCCTTATCCAGCCGGTTTCGCGAAAGAGAAACACCTTGACGCAAGGGCCTGGCATGGCTATCGTTCAACATCGTAAATGCACCGGCCGGAAGCCGACCGCTCGCCCCAAAATCCAATCCCGCCCATGCCCCGATCCAAAGGAACGCTGACGCCCGCCATGGCGCAATACGCCCGGATGAAGGATCGGCACAAGGATGCGATTCTCTTCTTCCGCATGGGGGATTTCTACGAGACCTTCGACGACGACGCCAGGCTGGTCTCCCGCGTCCTGGGCATCACGCTGACCGCCCGCAATTCCGGCACCGGCGGCGCGGAGAAAACGCCGCTGGCCGGCGTGCCCTACCACGCGGTGGAGAAGTACATCGCCGAACTCGTGGGATCGGGATACAAGGTGGCCGTCTGCGAACAGGTCGAAGACCCGAAGAAGGCCCGCGGCGTGGTCAAGCGGGACGTGGTGGAAGTCGTCACGCCGGGGACGACCATGCTGGCGCAGACCCTCGATCCCGGCGAGAACAACTACATGGTCGCCCTCGCCTTCGACGAGGACGCCCGCGGCCTGGCCTTTCTGGACCTGTCCACGGGCGAGTTCCGGACCGCGGAACTGAGCGAGGACGACCTGCTCAGCGAGTTGAGCCGCCTCGACCCCGCCGAGGCGATCGTGTCCTACGACCGGGCGGAGCAGGCCGAGGCCCTCCTCAAGCCCCGTTTTCCCGACATCGCGATCAGCCGTCTCGAGGAGTGGGCCTTTGACTTCGACCAGGCGCACCAGGCCCTGCTCGATCACTTCGAGGTGCTTACGCTCAAGGGCTTCGGCTGTGACGAAATGAGCGCCGGCGTCTGCGCGGCGGGCGGCATGCTGGTCTACCTGCGGGAGACCCAGAAGAACCGGCTGGCCCACCTGAAGACGATGGCGCGCCATGACGTCGCCGACGCGATGCTCATGGATTCGGCGACGCAGCGCAACCTGGAGCTGATCACCTCGCTGCGGGACGGCGGCCGCGAGGGGACGCTCCTTTCCGTAATGGACCGGACCTACACGCCCATGGGCGCCCGTTTCATGCGCCAGGCCATCACCCGGCCGATGGTCTCCGCCGAAGCCGTCGTGGCCCGCCAGGATGCGGTGGGCGAACTCCACGGTGAACACGGCGCGCGGGACGAATTCGCCAGCCTGCTCAAGTCCATGGGGGACATGGAACGGCTGGCCGCCCGGGTCGGGTCGGAGCGCGCCAACGCCCGCGACCTGATCGCGCTGAAGGCCGCCCTGCACGTGATCCCGGTCATCAAGGAAAAGCTCGCGGACCTGGAGGCCGGGTTGTCCGCCGACCTCCGGGACGGACTTCAGGAGCTCAGGCCCCTGGCGGATAAACTCGAGCGGGCCCTGGTGGACGATCCGCCCCTCTCGCTGACGGAGGGCGGGCTCATCCGCGCAGGGTACAACGAGGAACTCGACGACCTGCGGGTGATCAGTTCGGGCGGAAAGCGCTGGATCGCCGAACTGCAGCAGAAGGAGCGCGAACGTACCGGGATCCAGTCCCTCAAGGTGGACTACAACCGCGTCTTCGGCTACTACATCGAGGTCACGAAACCGAACCTGCACCGGCTGGAAGGCGAGTACATCCGCAAGCAGACCATGCGCAACGCGGAGCGGTTCATCACGCCGGAACTGAAGGAGTACGAAGAGAAGATCCTGGGCGCCGAGGAGAAGATCGGCGAACTGGAATACGCGCTTTTCCTCGAACTGCGGGAGGAAGTGGCCGCGAGCCTGGGCGAGATCCAGGGCAACGCCCGGGCGATCGCACAGCTGGACTTTCTGACCTCACTGGCGGAACTGGCCGTACAGAACGACTACGTGGCCCCGGAAATCGTGGACGGTCCGGTCCTGGAAATCGACGACGGCCGCCACCCGGTCGTGGAGCAGCTGCTGCAGGGCGAGGCCTTCGTGCCCAACGATACCCAGCTCGACACCCGGACGAAACAGATCGCCCTGATTACCGGGCCGAACATGGCCGGCAAGAGCACCTACCTCCGGCAGGTGGGCCTCATCGTCCTCATGGCCCAGATCGGTTCCTTCGTCCCGGCGCGCTCCGCGAAGATCGGCATCGTGGACCGGATCTTCACCCGCGTGGGCGCCTCCGACAACCTGGCCCGGGGCGAGAGCACCTTCCTCGTCGAGATGAACGAGACCGCGAACATCCTCAACAACGCGACGCCGAACAGCCTCGTCCTTCTCGACGAGATCGGCCGGGGCACGAGCACCTTCGACGGCCTGAGCATCGCCTGGGCGGTCACGGAATTTCTCCACAACACGCCGGAACGGGCGGCCAAGACCCTCTTCGCCACGCACTATCACGAATTGATCGAACTGGCGTCGAGCCTCGACCGCATCGCCAACTACAACGTGGCCATCCGGGAGCAGGAAGACCAGATCGTTTTCCTGCGGAAGGTGATGCCCGGCGGGAGCGACCGGAGCTACGGGATCCAGGTGGCGCGCATGGCCGGTCTGCCGCGCAGCGTGGTCGAACGGGCCCGGATCATCCTGGCCGACCTGGAGGGCGAGGATCTGTCTCCGGACCGCG